>JBEIDW010000003.1:0-80689 GCA_040383265.1 Hyphomicrobiales bacterium | reverse complement strand
GGGGAGCCCTTCGGCGCATTTTTTGCTACGGGCGGCGCGAAGCTGCAGGCCTTGCGCTATGGCGAAAATCCGCACCAGGCCGCGGCTTTCTACACCTCTCCCGGCAAGAGATTTGGCATCACGGCAGCTCGGCAGGTTCAGGGGAAAGAGCTCTCCTACAACAACATCAACGATACGGATGCGGCGCTGGAATGCCTTGCCGAATTTTGCGCTATGGAGGTCGCAGCATGCGTGATCGTCAAGCATGCAAACCCGTGTGGCGTGGCAGTGGGGATCAATCCCGCGGATGCCTATCGTAAAGCATTAGCCTGTGATCCTGTGAGCGCATTTGGGGGAATCATCGCCTTGAATAGGCCTCTTGATGTGGTTACGGCGGAGGTTATCACGGAGCTTTTCACTGAAGTTATTATTGCTCCGTCAGCTGACGATCAGTCACTCGAGATTATTGCCAGGAAAAAAAACCTACGCTTGCTGCTGCTTGATGATAATCCGATTTCGGGTGACGGACTTGCTGTCAAATCTGTCGGCGGCGGCTTGCTTGTTCAAACACGCGATATGATGTCGATCAACGACATGACACTGAAAGTTGTCACAAAGCGTGAACCCACAGAGAAGGAACTCTCTGACCTGCGGTTTGCATTTCGCGTCGCAAAACATGTGAAGTCAAACGCCATTGTTTACGCCAAGAATGGAGCGACGGTGGGCATCGGTGCCGGGCAGATGTCACGCGTGGATTCAGCGCGGATCGCCGCCCGCAAGAACCAGGATATGTCGCGCGCAGCAAATCTCGCGGAGCCCAGCATCCGGGGTTCTGTAGTAGCATCAGATGCGTTCTTTCCCTTCGCCGATGGCCTGATGCAGGCCGCGGAATCAGGCGCAACGGCCGTCATCCAGCCTGGCGGGTCACTGCGGGATGAGGAGGTGATCAGAGCAGCCGACGAGGCCGGGCTTGCCATGGTATTCACCGGCTTCAGGCACTTCCGCCACTGATCAGCGCTGCAAACGACGACAGATGTCTTCGAGTTGATCCAGCGTGCGGTAGGTAATCAGCATGGCGCCGCTGCCATCGCCCTTATGGGTGATCTCCACCTTGAGACCCATGGCGTCAGACACAAGCTTTTCCAGCGCCTTTGTGTCTGCATCCTTTTCGGGTTTGGCTTTCGGCTGCTTTATCGTTGAAGCGCCGCGCGCGAGGTTTTCAGCATCACGAACCGACAGGCCAAGCTTGATGATCTGATTAGCCAACTCGGCAGGTGATTTAGTGGCAACGAGCGCCCGCGCATGCCCCGCAGTGAGTAGACCTTCTTCGATTTGCGCACGCACGACCTCGGGCAGATTCAGGAGGCGGAGCGTGTTGGCAATGTGGCTTCGGCTCTTGCCTACTGAATCGGCCAACTGCTGCTGTGTATATGTAAACTGCTCCAACAGGAGGCCATAGGCACGGGCTTCTTCCAGTGGATTGAGATCAGACCTCTGAATGTTTTCGATGAGCGCAATTTCAAGCGCCTCACCATCAGATAGTTCGCGAATCAGTACGGGCACATCGTGGACACCCGCTCGTTGGGCAGCGCGCCAGCGTCGCTCACCGGCAACGATTTCATATTCGTTGTTAGCCATCGGACGGACGACGATGGGTTGAAGCATGCCTTTTTCGCGAATGGAGCGCGAAAGGTCCTCAAGATCCGCCTCGGCAAAATGCTTGCGCGGGTTATTTGGGCTCGGTTTCAGGTGCTCGATCGGCATATGGCGGAGCGATCGAACGTCCTGCATCATTGCGTCTTCAGTACTGTCTTCTCCGATCAGGGCAGCCAGGCCACGGCCCAGCCTCTTTTTGGGTGTGCTCGCCATGTCCATGTCTCGTTCCACTCGTTATTCCGGATCAATCGTTACACAGTCGAATCGTTTCAAGCCGCTCGTAGTTCGCGCTCACGACGGATAATTTCTGAGGCCAATCGAATATATGCCTGAGACCCAACGCAGTTATTGTCATACAGAAGCACCGGCTTACCGTGGGAGGGTGCCTCGGAAATACGCACATTGCGCGGTATGACCGTCTGATAGACCTTGTCACCAAGCACACTCCGCACATCCTCAGCCACCTGCTCCGACAGATTGTTGCGGCGGTCAAACATGGTGAGCACAATTCCCTGGATCGTCAGACGTGGATTGAGGTTCGTCTTCACGCGCTCCACTGTTCTGATCAATTGGCTCAGACCCTCAAGGGCAAAAAACTCACATTGGAGTGGAACCAGGATTGCATCCGCTGCCGAGAGCGCATTGATCGTCAACAGATTGAGCGATGGCGGGCAGTCGACAAGTATATAGCTGTAGTTGCGGTTGGGATTTGCTTCCTTGCTGAGCGCCATCACGGCGTCTGCTAGGCGGTAGGTCTTCCGGTCAATGTTGGCAAGTTCGAGTTCAGCACCCAGAAGATCCATGGTGGATGGCGCGCAGTGAAGCCTCGGAATGCCAGATTCGACAATGACGCTCTCAAGGCCCGCTTCCCCCATCAGAACATGATAAGTCGATTTTTGACCGGTGCGGCGTTGAATGCCGAGTCCTGTGCTTGCATTCCCCTGCGGATCCAAATCGACGATCAGCACCCGTTCACCAACGGCGGCCAGTGCAGTCCCAAGATTGATGGCGGTTGTCGTCTTGCCCACGCCGCCTTTCTGGTTGGCGACTGCCAGGATGCGGAGTTCCATTGGAGCGGTTGGGCCGTCGGAACCTTGCTCAGACACGGGAGGCCTCCTGGATTTCAAGAACAACGCCACGGCGATCGCACTGGCTGGGATGCTTCTTATATCCTATTTTCCAATGTTTAGCAGCTTCGATCAGTTCAGCGTCCACATCCTGTCCCTTATGAAAGAGTCCGACGGCTCCGCGAGACAGAAATGGCGCGGCGTATTCGAGAAGGAGCGGAAGCGGAGCGAGCGCCCGTGCCACGACACACTGAACACTGGGAACATCGGAGGCAGAGCTTAAAGTCTCGAGCCGGACCATGTGTATCTGAGCCGAAGTTCTGGTCTGGCGGGCCGCCTCGCGCAGGAATGCAGCTTTTTTGCCGTTGCTTTCATAAAGATGGGCGGACAGCCCGGCAGCAATGGAGATAACCAGGCCTGGTATGCCCGCTCCAGATCCCAGTTCCGCAATAGTCCTCGTTTCCTTGGGTAGGAGGGGCAGTAACTGCAAGGAATCATGGATATGACGCTCCCACACGGAAACGGTTGTGGCGGGTCCAATCAAATTGATCCGTTGCTGCCAGGTGAGGAGGAGTTGAACATAGCTTTCGAGCCGTTCCTCTGTTTCACGTGAAACACCGAAACGATTGAGTATGGCCTGAGCCTCGATGTCCATCAGGCAGCACTCTGCCGGTCACGCCGTTTGACATGTCCAAGTATGACAGCGAGGGCAGCCGGGGTCATCCCATCGATACGAGATGCCTGGCCAAGCGTAGACGGCCGAACATTCATCAATTTCTGGCGAAGCTCAGCAGACAAACTCGGCATCGATGCGTAGTCTAAGGCTCTCGGGAGAACCAGCTGGTCCTCCCGGCGAAGCGCAGCTATATCGGCATCTTGCCGCTGAATGTATCCGGCGTAGAGCGCTTCCGCTTCAAGAGCCTCCACCACATCCGAACTCAGTGCAGTGAGTTCCGGCCAAAGTGCCGTCACACCTGCCCAGCCAATCTCAGTCATCCCAAGTAAGTCTAAAGCCGTGCGCCGCAGGCCGTCCTGATTCACTTTCAAACCCTTGCGGACAGCTTCACTGGAGGTAAGTGAGAGGGTTCTGGCCAGTTTCAGCCCATTATGAATGGCGTTTTCACGCTTTCGGAAGGCTGCCTGCCGTTGTGATCCGACAAGTCCGGCCTCCATGCCCAACGGGGTCAGCCGCAGGTCGGCATTATCGGCCCGCAGAGACAGACGATACTCTGCGCGCGATGTAAACATCCGGTATGGCTCCGCGACGCCTTTTGTCACCAGATCGTCGATCATGACACCAACAGAGCCTTGTGCACGATCAAAGATGAAAGGCTCCAGACCTCCAGCCTTACGGGCCGCATTGAGACCAGCCACCAGCCCCTGCGCGGCCGCCTCCTCATAACCGGTCGTCCCGTTGATCTGGCCGGCGAGAAAGAGTCCTGGGAGACGCTTTACCTCAAGTGCGACTGTTAATTCTCGCGGGTCCACGTAGTCATACTCAATGGCATAACCCCAGCGCTTGATGGTGACATTTTCGAGCCCCGGCATTGTTCGGATGAAAGCATCCTGCACATCCTCAGGAAGTGAGGTCGATATGCCATTGGGATAAACGGTATCATCGTCCAACCCTTCGGGCTCAAGGAAAACCTGATGGCTCTCCTTGTCCCGGAACCTCTGCACTTTATCTTCGATAGACGGGCAATAGCGCGGGCCAATACCTTCGATCTGTCCCGAGTACATCGGAGAACGATGGATATTGTCTTGGATCAGTCGATGACCCTCTGCGGTGGTCTGGGTGATGAAACAGGACACCTGAGGCGTTGTGATACGATCAGTCAGAAAAGAGAAGGGCGTCGGCTGTTCATCACCCTTCTGCTCCTCAAGCCGACCCCAGGCAATCGTTCGGCCGTCGAGGCGGGCTGGTGTGCCGGTTTTCAGGCGCCCGAGTTTCAATCCCGCCGATGCCAACTGCTCGGAAAAGCCTAAGCTCGGCGGCTCACCATGACGGCCCGCAGGAATGCGTCGCTCGCCAAGATGAATGAAACCATTCAAAAATGTGCCGGTGGTCAGTACGACTGCAGCACTGAGAAAGGTTCGGCCATCCTTACAGTAAACCCCCGCAACACGGCCTTCCGTCATGATCAGTCCGGATGCACTCCCTTCAATGACGGTGAGATTGGCCTGATCCGCGACGGCCTGTTGCATGGCCTCCCGATAGATCTTTCGGTCAGCCTGGGCACGGGGACCGCGTACAGCGGGGCCCTTTGACCGGTTAAGCAATCGAAACTGGATGCCGGCCTGATCGGCCACCCGGCCCATCAAACCGTCCAGAGCATCCACCTCCCTTACCAAATGACCCTTTCCTAACCCGCCAATGGCGGGATTACAGGACATTTCGCCAATTGTGTTGGCCCGATCGGTCAGCAACGCCGTACGCGCGCCGAACCGGGCGGCCGCCGCGGCCGCTTCTGTGCCAGCATGGCCACCACCGACAACAATGACATCGAATTTCATCTGCATAGATGCTTCTCTAAGGCATGGCGCCTGTCAGGTCAAAACACGGCAACGTTTCACGTGAAACAAAAGCTTACTTGCCTATACAGAACCGGCTGAAAATGGCGCCCAACCATTCCTCAACATCAACGCGACCCGTCAACCGGCTAATCTCATCCGACGCCCGGCGAATTTCTTCGGCCTTAAGTTCAAGTGCGTCCGCTCCGAGTGTCAACGCCATGGTCAAATGCTCATAAACCCGGGTTGCGACCAATTTCTGACGCGCGGACACGATGAGGGCAGACTCGCCGTTACCATACCGTCTCCTGAGAAGTTCGGCTAATGTTGAAATAAGATACGGAAGTCCTTCTCCCGTTTTGGTTGAAACCATAACCGTAGGAGTGGAATCGTTTCGTGGGAGTCCTGACTGTTCCTGCAGATCGATCTTGTTCCATACCAAAATGTCTGGACGCGCGGAGAGATCTGGCTTTCCGCTACCCGGCACATCGGGGGAGGATACCCAGACGAGTATATCCGCCCCAGCGATGTGCGCTTGTGCGCGCCGAATACCCTCTTCTTCTATTGTATCGCCTGCCGGGTCTCGAATTCCAGCTGTATCCGTCAGAACGACAGGAATACCCATCACATCAAGCGTTACTTCAATGGAGTCGCGGGTGGTGCCAGGAATAGAGGAAACGATAGCTGCATTCCTTCGTGCCAAAGCATTGAGCAAGCTGGATTTCCCCGTGTTTGGCTGACCTGCTAGCACCACCCTCACCCCATCCCTGACGACCTCAGCCGTCGACGAACGGTCCAACGCATCGGAGATTTCTGCGAGTGCGCTTTCGATACGTCTATGGATGCCAGCAGCCGCGGCGTCGGCAACGCCCGGTTCATCCACGAAATCCACCACCGCTTCGATATCGGCACGGATCCACAGCAAGTTCAGACGCCACTGATCAAAGACTGAACTGGCGTCGCCGGACATCTGTTGCATAGCCTGGCGCCGCTGGCTGACCGTTCTCGCTTCCAGAAGGTCAGCGAGGCCCTCAATCTCCACCAGATCCATCTTTCCGTTCACGAACGCACGTCTCGTGAACTCGCCAGGATCTGCCGGCCTCACACCCGTTTGCAGGCTCAGCACAGAAAGGACAGCACTAATGACCGCTGGACTGCCATGCACATGGAGTTCGGCGCAATCTTCCCCTGTAAACGACCGCGGCCCAGGCAACCAGACGACCACACCTCGGTCCAGAAGTTCATCGCTGGCGATGTCCCGTAGGATACGAACCGCGAATTCCCGTGGTGCGGGCAGCGGGCCGGCAATAGCCTCGAGAAGCGCGGCGCACCCGCACCCTGAGAGCCGGATGACAGCAATTCCGGCGCGTCCCACCCCGGAAGACAGGGCATAAATGGTGTCGCTGGATATCATTCTGAACCCGAATCGAAATACGCTGGGCAGAAACCGCGTTGAATCAGGCGTTCATTGAATCAAAGAAGTCGCTATTACCCTTGGTTTGACGAAGCTTGTCCAACAGGAATTCAATCGCGTCAACCGTACCCATGGGGTTCAGGATTCGACGCAGTACATAGGTCTTCTTGAGAATGTCCGGCTTGACGAGTAGCTCTTCCTTGCGCGTTCCTGAACGCAGAATGTCGATAGCCGGGAAAACGCGCTTGTCAGCGACCTTACGATCGAGAATGATTTCCGAGTTGCCAGTACCCTTGAACTCTTCAAAGATGACTTCATCCATACGGCTTCCGGTGTCAATCAATGCAGTGGCAATAATCGTGAGGGAGCCACCCTCCTCAATGTTACGGGCGGCTCCGAAAAACCGCTTCGGGCGCTGCAACGCATTCGCATCGACACCACCAGTCAGTACCTTACCAGACGACGGAACAACTGTGTTATATGCACGACCAAGACGGGTAATGGAGTCCAACAGGATCACGACATCCCGGCCATGCTCAACGAGCCGCTTGGCCTTCTCAATCACCATCTCCGCAACTTGAACGTGGCGCGATGCCGGCTCATCAAACGTCGAGCTGATAACTTCGCCTTTCACCGAACGCTGCATATCCGTCACCTCTTCCGGACGCTCGTCGATCAACAGCACGATCAGGTAACATTCCGGGTGATTGGCCGTTATCGCGTGCGCAATATTCTGCAGCAAAACCGTCTTACCGGTGCGCGGCGGAGCAACGATGAGCCCACGCTGGCCTTTGCCAAGCGGCGACACGATATCAATCACGCGTGACGAATAATCCTTCCGGGTTGGATCACCTGTCTCCATTTCCAACCGCTCATCCGGATAGAGCGGCGTCAGATTGTCAAAATGCACCTTGTGGCGGGTCTTCTCCGGATCTTCGAAATTGATCCTATTGACCTTCACCAGGGCGAAATAACGCTCCCCATCCTTGGGGCTTCGGATCTGGCCTTCAACCGTGTCTCCGGTCCGGAGCGTGAACTTCCGAATCTGACTTGGGCTGATGTAGATATCGTCCGGCCCTGCAAGATAATTGGCATCGGGAGAACGCAGAAATCCGAAACCATCCTGCAATACCTCAACAACGCCCTCGCCAATGATCTCAACCTCGCGATTGGCCAGATTCTTCAGGATGGCGAAAAGAAGCTCCTGCTTACGTAACGCGCTTGCATTCTCGACCTCCAGCTCTTCAGCCAAAGACACCAACTCCGCCGGTGTCTTCAGTTTGAGGTCCTGAAGCTTGATCTCTTTCAGCTCAGCAATAATAGTCATTTCTTTTCACAATGGGGAGTTCCGGCCAGCAGCGGGAACGTTAAGGAGGGAGCACATCAAGCCGCAGCGATGCGTTGAACCTCCAATATAGCTCGTCTGGCTTTCTCAGCCAACAATAAAGTCAGAACGGCTTGCCAATCGCCAAAATCACAATGAAAATCAATAGAATAGTCGGAATTTCATTAATCACACGAAAATACCGGCCCGAATAGCGCTCGTCATCATCCCAAAAACGGGCAGCGTGACGTTCAAGAATGCCATGAAACACCAGCATTCCCAATACCAAGACAAGCTTAAACCAAAGCCAGAGTGGAACCGGATCCGACCAACCGCCAAGCGACATCAGCCATCCGCCGCTGAAAACCGTCACCAATGCCGCCGGGCGCATAATAGCCTTGAGCAACCGCCGTTCCATAACCTTGAACACGGCTACAACGTCAGACTTCCCTGAGTTTTCAGCATGATAAACGAACAATCTGGGTAG
This sequence comes from Hyphomicrobiales bacterium, assembly GCA_040383265.1. GTDB lineage: Bacteria > Pseudomonadota > Alphaproteobacteria > Rhizobiales > Aestuariivirgaceae > Aestuariivirga. The sequence continues at coordinate 72,251 of JBEIDW010000003.1, read as the reverse complement.
ATAGAACAAGCCAGCCATCCACGAAATCACCGCAAGGAGATGGACAATCTTTACCCAGAGATAGCCATCAATCATCCAGTCCCCTTACCGCATCTACCACAGCGCCAACCACAGCGGGATCCGTTCCAACTCTGATACCATGACCAAGATTAAACACATGCCGATGGCGCTTAATCCTCTGGCAGATTCTCTCCGTTTCACGCCTGGCGACCGCCTCGCCCGCCAACAATGCCACCGGATCAAGATTACCCTGAACCACCACATCGAGCGGCAACTCCGTCAAATCCAGCTCTGTCTCCACCCCTATAGCATTTGCTCCTGGAATCAACGCAGCCTGCTTCTGCGCGCCACCTACACCGCGGGCAAACACAATGACCGGAACATAAGCATATACCGCCTTAACACCAGCGACAATCGCAGCGATGGGCCTCATCACAAACTCATCTCGCTCGCTGCCCACCAGATCACCGGCCCAAGAATCAAAAATCTGAACAACCTGTGCCCCAGCATCGATCTGCGAGCACAAGTAATCCGTAGATTCCTTCACCAAACGATCAATAAGCGCGCAAAACCACGGCTCGCGACGATAGGCCGCCAGCTTCGCCACCACGCGGTCCGAACTGCCACCGGCAATCATATAACTAGCCACCGTCCAAGGAGCGCCACAGAACCCTATCAAAGCGTGCTGACGGTCCAGACTTTGCCGCGTCAAGGCCACAGTGCGGCAAACCTGCGTGACCTCATAGGTCCCGACGACCGGCTTCAAAGCCGCAACTTCGCTCATGGACCGAACCGTATCAAGAATAGGACCTTCGCCCTCGGCGAACCTTAGGGTAAGCCCCATCGCGTGAGGGACCACAAGAATATCAGCAAACACGATTGCGGCATCAAGATCATAACGCCTCAGAGGTTGCACAGTCACCTCAGCGGCCAGTTCTGGATTGTAACACAAGTCTAAAAAGGAACCTGCCTTTTCCCGGACAGCCCGATATTCAGGGAGATAGCGGCCGGCCTGCCGCATGAACCACAATGGCCGGCGTTGAGCAGGCCGACGCATCAAGACGTCAAGCAATGCACTGCCTGAAGTGGAGGCACTCTCGGTCTTAACTATCATTCTATCTCTTCTTGTATCTTTTGTTTGTGATCCAAAAAGCGGGATACACCTCAATCCCTATGTCGTCCACAGGTCAATCACAACTAGGCGGCGGCGTTTTTCATTTCCCCGTTCAGAGAAAATTAATAAGTGTTAACAGACCTATAATGAGCTAAAAGATACTGAATCTGACCACGGCCAGGAGACCAGCCCTATCCTTTTCCACATGGACGGGCCTCAATGTTGCTGATGCCAGAAACTGTGGATCGTCGAACTCAAAAGCCAGATCATATTTGAGACACAGATGATATCATCCAGTACTTCCACAATTTATCCACAGCCATGACACAGGCTGGATTACAACGTTTCTTCCATCTTCATCTGATTTCGGATGCCACGGGAGAGACGCTCAACACAGTGGCCAAAGCGGCGGCTGCGCAATACGCTGATTTCCGCCCCATTGCACATATTTACGCTCTTGTGCGTACGCCGTCTCAACTCAATCGAGCCCTGCGTGAGATCGAGGAACAGCCCGGAATTGTGCTATACACCCTGGTTAATCCAGAGATACGCACCCATCTCGAGCGACAATGTGAATTTATCGGCGTTCCTTGTCTTTCGATTTTAGATCCGATCATCTCAATACTTTCCCAATATCTTAATACGGCGTCCCGTCCGCAGGTCGGTGGCCAGCATGCACTCAATTCGGATTATTTTCGCCGGATTGACGCCATTAACTTCACCATGGCCCATGATGATGGACTAGGTCTTGAAGATCTCGAAAAAGCTGATGTCGTGATCTTAGGCGTGAGCCGCACCTCAAAAACGCCAACTGCGATTTATCTTGCCCAGCGCGGCATCAAGACAGCGAATATTCCGATCGTGCCACGCGTACCAGTACCTCAAAAACTGATTTTCCTACGTGGCCCTTTGATCGTTGGTCTTATCGCGAGTGCAGAGCGTATCGCTCAGATCAGACGGCATCGCCTTCTCTCCTTGAAGGAGAGCCGAGCAACAGACTATATCGATCCACGACATATCACTGATGAATTGATGTTCATGAAGACATTGTGTTCCACTCACGATTGGCCGATGATTGACGTAACCCGCCGATCAGTCGAAGAGATCGCGGCGACGATCCTCAATATGGTCTCTGATACCAAACGTCTTGAAAAGTAAGATGCTCATACTCGCTTCGACCAGCTTAACCCGCCAAGCTATGCTGAAGACCGTCGGTCTTTCATTTGTAGCGATAGCGCCACACGTTAACGAACGTGAACTTGTTGCCCAAAATCCTCACTGGACGCCAGAGGAAATGCCACTGAAGCTTGCTGAAGCAAAGGCAGTTGACGTTTCCACCCGCAATCCTGGCGCAATTGTGATTGGGGCTGATCAGGTTCTTATGCTTGGTAAAAAAACCTACTCAAAACCCCATGACATCACGCAGTGCCGCGATCAACTTTTAGAGCTCCGGGGACAGACGCATGCCCTGATCTCAGGAATTGTGTGTGCTCATAGGTCTAAGCCGGTTTGGTCCTTCTCAGATCGTGCACTTCTGACAATGCGTAAATTCAGCACAGCTTTTCTTGATTCATATCTTGATGCTGTTGGTGACGACTGCACCACGTCTGTAGGCGGCTATAAGATCGAAGGCCAAGGGATGCAGCTATTTGATAAGGTAGAAGGGAACCACTTCACCATTCTGGGTTTGCCGCTTCTCGCGCTTCTCAATTATCTGAGGCATGAAGGGGAAATCCTGTCATGAGAAAAGCTTGTGTCATCGGTTGGCCGATCAGCCATTCGCGGTCGCCACTCATTCATAGTTATTGGTTGAAGCAATATGGTATTGACGGCAGCTATACGCGTCAGCCTGTTGAAGCTGCAGACCTTGCGGATTTCCTCTTATCGCTTGAATCCAACGGGTATGCTGGCTGTAACGTCACCATTCCGCACAAGGAAGCCACCTTCAGGTTGGTAGCACCTGCGGATCAATTCACAGAACGGTTAGGTGCCGTCAACACCGTGTTTTTGCGTGATGGAAAAGCCTTCGGCACAAATACGGACGGTGAAGGGTTTATCAATAGCCTGCATAGCGGCGTACCAGAGTTAAACCTGAAGAATACACGAGCCGTAGTTCTAGGGGCCGGTGGAGCATCCCTCGCTGTTGTAAATGCTATTCTCGAGCAAGGTATCAGTGAAGTCACTGTATTGAATCGCACACGCGAGAAGACTGAACAGTTGCGCGCCCGATTTGGTTCGCGTGTAAGGCCAGTAGACTGGGATGCGCGAGCAGATCAGATTTCAGAGTGCAGCCTCCTTGTCAATACAACGTCGCTCGGCATGAAAGGGCAACCCAGTCTCCATATTGATCTGACCCGGCTTGATCCTCATGCTGTGGTTACCGACATTGTCTATACACCGCTGCGTACAATGTTTCTTGAGGATGCGGCGCATCAGGGTAATCGCGTTGTTGAAGGCCTCGGGATGCTGCTCCATCAGGCTGTGCGTGGTTTTTCGCTATGGTTTGGAGCAACACCGCAAGTGACCCCTGAACTTTATGATCTTGTCGCCCGAGATATAGATCCGGACTATCATCGATGATAACCATCGGGCTTACCGGTTCTATCGCCATGGGAAAGAGCGAAGTTGCCAAGATATTCGCAACGCAAGGTATTCCTGTATTTGACAGCGATTTAGCCGTTCACGAACTTTATGGTAAGGGCGGAGCGGCCGTGGCCGCGATTGCTTCACTTGTGCCTTCAGCGATTGTTGACGGCGCGGTAGACCGTCGCAGGCTTGCAGCGGCGGTGCTTGAAGATCAGGCGGTGCTGAGGAAGATAGAAGCCGTGGTCCACCCATTAGTAAAGGCACGTCAGAAGATGTTTCTCGCACAAGCCGAAGCACGTGGATACGATATTGCTGTTCTTGATATTCCGCTGTTGTTTGAAACAGGCCGCGAAGACGAGGTGGACGTGATTGTCGTCGTCTCGGCAGGTGTTGAGCTGCAGAGAGAGAGAGCATTAAGACGTCCGGGAATGACGCCGAAGAAACTGGATTTTATCCTATCGCGCCAGCTGCCTGATCAGCAAAAGTGCTCCCGGGCGCATTATGTGATTGATACATCAGTAAGTCTGGAGGACACCGCCCGTGAAGTCAGCCGGGTTATTGTGGCAATCAGAACAAAGGCGGGGCATTCGTGATGCGTGAAATTATTCTAGATACCGAAACTACTGGCCTTGACCCTGCATCAGGAGACAGGATCGTAGAGATAGGTGCGGTGGAACTTCTCAATCATCTGCCGACGGGCCGTACGTTCCATGTCTACATTAATCCTGAGCGTGATATGCCTAAGGAGGCCGAAGCAGTGCATGGCCTGTCTACCACCTTTTTGAGTGATAAGCCGGTCTTTGCTGCAATTGTTCAGGAGTTTCTAGACTTCATCGGCGATGCAACGCTCATCATTCATAATGCCAGCTTTGACATGGCCTTTCTCAATGCCGAACTTGGATTTCTCGGCTATTCGTCTATTTTGTCCGAGCGTGTGGTGGATACGCTGCATATCGCGCGGCAGAAGCATCCTGGTTCAGCCAATAGCTTAGATGCGTTGTGTCGCCGCTACGGTATCGACAATAGCAAGCGTACCAAGCATGGTGCCCTACTGGACTCTGAGCTTCTGGCGGAAGTTTATCTCGAATTGATTGGCGACCGGCAAAGGGCATTGGTGCTTGAAGCCACCGTCACGAAAAAGGCTGCAACAGCGGTTGCAGCCCGGGTCGATCTTCAACGCTCGGTTCCACTTCCTTCTCGCCTGTCCGAGGAGGAGCGGCAGACTCATGCCGCATTTGTCGACGTGCTCGGTGAGTATGCCTTGTGGAAGCAGGTCTTGAATTAGGCTTGCCCTGCAGTCTCCTGCTGCATGCGACGCTGATAAAGCGCAGCAAAGTCAATTGGGTCCAGCATCAGCGGCGGGAAACCCCCGTTCCGTGTTGCTTCCGCCATGATCTGTCGCGCGAAAGGGAAGAGCATGCGCGGGCACTCAATGAGAACAGCGGGGTGGAGCAACTGCTGTGGAAAGTTTGCGAGACGGAATGTTCCAGCATAGATAATCTCGGCGCCAAATATCACCTTTTCCTGATGAGTCGCCTTGGCATCCAGATGAAGTTCGACCTCGAAATCCGTGGCGGCGAGGTTCCGGGCATTGACGTTTACTGAGACAGCAATGTCTGGTTGCTGCAATAAGCTCTGGGGCGCGTTCGGATTTTCAAAGCTCAGGTCTTTCAGATACTGGCCCAGAACCCGCACCGAGGGTGCTGCGGTTGGTTGATTTGCGGTTTCATTATCGGTTGTCTGGGACATCATGAGCCTCTTTTAGAATTCGGTTCTCGCTAACACGGGCCTTAAAGAGCCGCAAGCGAGGAGACAAGGGAGCACTTACCTAACCATTCCCCTTGCCGGAGGATGGTGGAGATTCGCCGTCGGCAATGATCTCAATTGCTTTCCCGTCGATGACTTTTCCGAACCGGTTTTCTTCAAAGGGCTCGGTGGCTCTTGTCCCGCCGGCAGAAAATGTTTCCACACGAAAGCGAGACTGAACCCAGCGTTGTACCGGGGGCAGGAGGATCAATAGGGCCAGCGTATCGCTGAAAAACCCTGGAATGAGGAATAGGAGGCCGGCGAACACCCGTGTCATCGCCGTGCCTCCCACACTGCCAATGGCTGACGAAGACTGAACCGGGGACCGAAAAGCCTCCACCACGGAGGTTCCCGCCAATTTCAGTAGCTTGATGCCTACGACACCACTGGCAAGCAGGAGAAATACCGTTGGAATGACGCCAAGTGCCTTTCCCACCCAGATGATGGAAGCAATCTCGGCAACCATGCCGGCCAGCATCAGAAAGGGTATCATACGGGTCATCTTAAAGCAGGGTGTCCGTTGGGTCTTGGACCTCGCGGTCCGGCTCTATATATGTATATAGGATAAATCATCTGGTACGCCATGTCCTGCGATGGTGTGCTTCACGGAACCTGCCGATCTGGATAACGCAATGAACTTTGATCCGCTGAATATTTTGCTGCTTGCAGTTGCCCTCGTTGTCTTCTGGAGGCTGAAATCGGTGCTCGGTACAAGAACCGGTACGGAAAAGCCGCCCATTGATCCCTTTGAAACAAGGCGCACTGAGGCGCCAAAGGCCCAGGAGAGCGATGGAAGCGTTGTTCAATTTCCCAGAAACGCGCCGGCAGCACCGGTGCCACCCTCAGACGAGGACGAACCAGCTCCACCTGTTTGGGCCGGTTATGCTGAGCCTGGAACGGAACTTGCGGCAACGCTTGAAAGGTTCGTAGAGAAAGATCCATCCTTTACGCCAAAGTCCTTCGTTGAAGGGGCAAAGGCAGCCTATGAGATGATCATCGAAGGCTTTGCCAAAGGCGATAAATCCACCCTCAAGCCTCTTCTGTCAAAAGACGTTTTTGAAGGTTTTGCTCGTGCTATCGATGAACGTGGGGTCCAAGGCCTTCGTGTCGACTCCCGTTTTGTCGGTATTGACAAGGCCGTGATTCAATCGGCTGGCCTTGCTGGCAACAAGGCTAGCGTCACCTTGCAGTTCGTGAGTGAATTAATCACGGCCACCTACGATAAGGCCGGTGATGTGATCGATGGTGATCCTCGGCATGTCCAGGAAGTCACCGATGTTTGGACGTTTGAGCGCGACATTACTTCAAGTGATCCGAATTGGAGGCTCGTGGCGACCCAGGCTTTGGTCTGATTCATACGGATGCTTGCTCACGTACGTTTTGATGATTTGCAGGGTTGGGCCTCGCATGATCATGGGCAAGCACTTGAAGTATTTCGGCTCTCGGCCCGGGAAATTCTTTCTTCCGCTTCAGGTTTTTCACGGCGGGTTAGGTTCGGTGGCCCTGTAGATGTCTGGATGAAGCTGTGCCGTGATGCTTTGGCATCACATGACGCGCGCGCTTTTTTCGAGCACTGTTTCCAGCCTTACCGCGTGGAAGATCCTGATCGTCCCGAAGGTCTTTTCACCGGTTATTTTGAACCGGAGGTTTTAGGCAGTTTTACTCCCAAACCCGGATTTCAAGTTCCGCTTTATCGCAAGCCTGCTGATCTTTGCACATTCAGTGAAGTGGATCGTGTCACGACGGGATTAAGTTTTGGACGGTTGGTGAGTGGTGAAGCACGGCCCTATTTGACCCGGTTTGAGATCGAGCATGGGGCCCTCTCAGGGCAGGGATTGGAAATTGTCTGGTTAACAGACTGGGCTGATGCGTTCTTCATGCAAGTGCAAGGGTCAGGCCGTGTGCGACTGGAAGATGGCCGGGTCATCCGGCTGACCTATGATGGCAAATCCGGGCTTGCCTATAAAAGCATTGGAGCCCTGCTGATTGAAAGTGGCACTATTCCCCGCGACGAAATGTCGATGCAGGCGATCCGCAGGTGGATGACAGCCCATCCTGAAAAAGCCCGTGTCCTGATGTGGCAAAATGAATCATTCGTTTTCTTTCGTGAAGTGGAACTTGAGCAACCCAACCTCGGCGCCCTCGGCGCCCAACATGTGCAATTGACGCCTCGCCGCAGTCTTGCGATTGATCGATCCTTCTGGATGTTCGGAATGCCGATCTGGCTGGATACGATTATGCCTGCTGACGGAAAATCGGGCGCGAAACCCTTTCGCCAATTGATGATCGCGCAGGATACCGGCACTGCCATCAAAGGTCTTGCGCGTGGCGATATATACTGGGGATCGGGTGAAGAGGCTGCAATGATTGCCGGGCATATGAAAAGCCCAGGTGTCATGACCGTTCTTCTTCCGCTTCTTGTGGCTGATGCAATGAGTCTTTCCGTATGAGCCGCAAGCCGCCTGATATTGAACTTTGGCTAGAGACCGTCAAAACCATTAAGCCACTTCGCCATCGGGCTTCACGCAATCCACCTGTGGCGCCCTCAGGTGGGTCTGTCCAGATCAAGCGGCCGGTGAACCTTCCGTCCACGCCGCATATGCATTCGCCACTTCATAAGCCGCCGCCGCAGATCACCGGGCTTGACCGGCGCACCACACAAAAACTCACACGCGGTCAGGTCGAGATCGAGCGTCGCCTTGATCTTCATGGTACCGGTATCGAGGTTGCACGCATCAATCTTCTGAGTTTCTTGCGCAGCGCCCAACTGATGGGTGTAAGAAATGTGCTGGTCATCACTGGCAAGGGCGCCTCGCCCTTCTCTCGGCATACATTGCATGGTGCTGATCATTTTCACTCTCCCGAACGAGCAGGAAGGTTACGGCAGTTGGTGACGGAGTGGTTCCACGAATTTGAATTCCGCAGCCTGGTTGCCGGCTTTCAGCCGGCTCATCCCAAGCATGGTGGAGGCGGCGCCTATTATGTCCGAGTGCGGCGGCTGAGGGATGGGCCATGACGCCCTTCGGTGACAGGATGCGTCGACTCCGCGCAGAACGCGGTGTTACGCTGAAGGAGATGGCCGATGCCATCGGCGTATCCTCCGCTTATCTCTCAGCGCTCGAACATGGTAAGCGTGGCAGGCCTGGATGGCACTTAATTCAAAGAATTCTCACGTTCTTTAATATCATCTGGGATGATGCCGAGGAGGTGGTTCGTCTGGCGCGCATTTCTCACCCGCGCATCACCATTGATACATCAGGCCTCAATCCGCGCGCCACCGAACTTGCAAATCGCCTTGCAGATGAGATTAGTAGGCTCGACGGTGCCTCGCTTGATGAGCTTCTCGGAGTTCTTGACCGGAAGCGTCAAAAACCTAGAGGATAAACTTCGAGAGGTCTGCGTTCTTTGCAAGTTGGCCTACATGCTTTTCTGCGTAGTCCTTGTCGATTACCACGGTTTCGCCAGATCGATCGGGAGCGCCGTAGCTCACGTCATCAAGCAGCCGCTCCATCACGGTTTGCAGTCGCCGTGCGCCGATGTTTTCCACACTTGCGTTGGTGTCGCTGGCGATGCCGGCGATAGCGGAGATACCATCCGGCATGAACTCCAGTGTGACACCCTCTGTCGCGAGCAGTGCCTTGTACTGCTTGATCAGGCTCGCCTCCGGTTCAGTGAGAATCCGCTCAAGGTCTTTACGGCTGAGTGCCTTGAGCTCTACCCGAATTGGCAGGCGGCCCTGTAACTCAGGGAGGAGATCAGATGGCTTGGCGATATGAAATGCGCCTGAGGCGATAAACAGGATGTGATCAGTCTTCACCGGGCCATGTTTAGTTGAAACGGTCGTGCCTTCGATGAGAGGCAGAAGATCGCGCTGAACGCCTTCTCGGCTTACATCGGCGCCCTGACGTTCGGAACGGGCGCAGATTTTGTCGATCTCATCGAGAAACACAATGCCGTTGTTTTCAACCAACTCGATGGCTTCCTGGACGATCTGCTCCTGGTCGAGGAGTTTGTCGGATTCCTCCGCCATCAGAACGTCATGGCTGGCCTTCACAGTCATGCGGCGGGTTTTCGTGCGGCCGCCAAAGGCCTTGCCCAGCATGTCGGAAAGGTTGATGACGCTAGCCGAACTACCGCCCGGTATTCCGGGGATCTCGAAACTGCCAGTAGACGTATCGGCAACCTGAACCTCGATTTCCTTGTCGTTGAGTTCTCCTGACCGGAGCTTCCGGCGGAAGGCTTCGCGTGTCGTTTCGGACGCATTGGCTCCGACGAGCGTTTCGATGACGCGCCGTTCCGCATTGAGCTGCGCCTGTGCCTCCACGTCTTTGCGGCGCGCGGCCTTTGTCATGGCGATGCCTGATTCGACTAGGTCGCGGATGATTTGGTCCACATCTCGGCCCACATAGCCCACTTCGGTGAACTTGGTTGCTTCCACTTTTAGAAACGGCGCATTAGCGAGCTTTGCCAGACGCCTCGCGATTTCCGTTTTGCCAACACCGGTTGGACCAATCATCAGGATGTTCTTTGGCATCACCTCGTCGCGCAGGGGGTGCTCAAGCTGTTTGCGCCGCCAGCGGTTGCGCAGTGCGATAGCAACGGCCCGCTTGGCCTCCATCTGGCCGATGATGTGACGGTCGAGTTCGGAAACGATCTCACGCGGCGAAAAATCGGTCATATGTCAGCTATCCGTCGCTTCTGGCCGTGGCCAATGTTTCAACTGTCAGGTTGTTGTTGGTGTAGACGCAGATTTCGGCAGCAATCGCCATGGATCTGCGGGCGATGGTTTCGGCATCAAGGTCCGTATCGGAGAGGGCCCGGGCCGCGGCCAGCGCGTAGTTGCCCCCCGATCCAATGGCGATGACACCATTTTCTGGCTCCAGCACGTCGCCCGTTCCGGTAAGGACCAGCGTCACCGACTTGTCGGCTACGATCATCATGGCTTCGAGCCTGCGTAGGTAGCGGTCCATCCGCCAATCCTTGGCCATGTCGACGCAGGCACGGGTTAACTGATCAGGGTATTGCTCCAGTTTCGATTCCAGCCGCTCGAACAGCGTCATGGCATCCGCTGTTGCGCCGGCAAAGCCGCCGATGACCTGCCCTGCCCCTAGTGGCCGAACCTTGCGGGCGTTTCCCTTGATGACCGTCTGTCCCAAGCTTACCTGCCCGTCCCCTGCGATGACAACCTTATCCCCTTTGCGAACAGAGAGGATTGTGGTGCCGTGCCAAATTGGCAAATCTGCCATGGGTCGAGATCCTTTCAATCTGAGTTGGCCTGATGTAGTCCGCCGTTAGCCCAAAGAAAAGGCACCCTTGGCCATTTCCTTCTGCATCTGCTAAGGGGCCTTGCAGTCACAAGCCCGGAACTTCGCCCATGCGCAAGGCGTCTATCGAACGAAAGACCACCGAAACCCAGCTTTCCGTTTCCGTCGACCTCGACGGTACGGGTGCATATGATGTCAAAACGGGTGTGGGGTTCCTCGATCACATGCTGGAACAACTCTCCCGCCATTCGCTCATCGATATTGCGCTTCGGGCTGTGGGGGATCTTCATATCGATTTTCACCATACGGCGGAGGATTCTGGCATTGCCATTGGTCAGGCCGTGGCCAAGGCCTTAGGCGACCGCAAGGGTATCCGCCGGTATGCCAGCCTGCACTTGCCGATGGACGGCACCTTGACGCGTGCTGCGATCGACGTCTCCGGCAGGCCGTTTCTCGTGTGGAAGGTGAATTTCACAGCGCCGAAGATTGGCGACTTCGATACGGAACTGGTGCGGGAGTGGTTCCAGGCCTTCGCCATGAATGCGGGAGTGACGCTTCATGTCGAAACACTCTATGCCGACAATAACCACCACATCGCGGAAAGCTGCTTCAAGGCGCTGGCTCGGGCCTTGCGGGAGGCTTTGGAAATCGATCCCCGGCAGAAGGACAGGATTCCCTCTACCAAAGGGTCCCTGGCAGGCTGATGGCCCTTTTCAATGTTCTCGAGCCGCCAGACGGCAAGCCAGAGCGGGTGCTCTTCATCCGGGAGGGATTCTGCTGGAGTGCGCTGATCTTCACCGTCCTGTGGGCTCTGCTTCACCGTATGTGGGTGGTGGCTGCCTTGCTGTTCACGGCCTTTGCTGTGGTCATGCTGGTTGAAGCGCTGGGCCTGATCGGGCCCGTGCTCGCGGGCATCACTCACTTCACCATTTCACTGCTGTTTGGCTTTGAGGCGCGGAGGCTTCAATCCCTGTCGCTTGAGCGGTCTAACTTCCAACCGGTGGGACTCATCGAGGCCACAAGTCTGGAGGCGGCGGAGCTTTCATATTTCGCCAGCCGGACCCGTTCCGCTTCGGTGCCTGCTGTTCCCGCGCGTATCCCGGCTCATCCGTCGGACACGCTCGGGATCTTTGGTAATGTCTGAGGTCTTCTCATGAGCGTTGCCATCATCGATTATGGATCCGGCAATCTTCATTCCGTCGCCAAGGCGTTTGAGCGCGCGGCGCACGACAGTGGGCTTGCGATGACCATTGATGTTACCGCCGACCCGGAAAAGATCTGTGCAGCGGAGCGCATGGTACTGCCTGGCGTGGGTGCGTTCAAGGATTGCAGGAACGGCCTTATGGCCATACCCGGCCTGTGGGAAACCCTTGAGGAACAGGTAATCCACCGGGGCAAGCCGTTCCTTGGCATCTGTGTGGGCATGCAGCTCATGGCGTCCCGTGGACTCGAACATGATGTCACGGAGGGCTTCGGCTGGATTGCGGGCGATGTGAAGCCGATCACCCCGAAGGACCCGTCTTTCAAGATCCCGCACATGGGCTGGAACACACTCGAACGTCGCAAGCCCCATGCCTTGTTGGATGGCATTGCATTGGGCGAAAACGGACTGCACGCCTATTTTGTGCATTCCTATCATTTCGAAACGCGTGACCCGTCGCATGTAATTGCTACCACCGAGCACGGTATGATCCTGACCGCCATGGTGGGCCGCGACAATCTTGCTGGAACACAGTTTCATCCCGAAAAGAGCCAGCAATTGGGGCTGACACTCATCGCCAATTTTCTGAGGTGGCGTCCATGATCCTGTTTCCCGCCATCGACCTAAAGGATGGCCAGTGCGTTCGCCTGAAGCTGGGCGACATGGAGCAGGCGACTGTTTTCAACGAGGATCCTGCCGCCCAGGCCGCAAGCTTTGAGGCGCAGGGTTTTGAATGGCTGCACCTTGTCGATCTCAATGGTGCTTTCGCTGGCCGCCCGGTGAATGAGGCCGCGGTTGAGGCGATCCTTGGCCGGGTGAAGCTGCCTGTTCAACTCGGCGGTGGAATCCGCAGCCTCAGCCAGATCGAGGCCTGGCTGTCCAGAGGGATCCGCCGTGTCATCCTTGGCACCGTGGCCCTGCGGCAGCCTGCGCTGGTGAAGGAGGCCTGCCTGCTGTTCCCCGGCCGTATTGCCGTGGGGATTGATGCTAGGTCTGGCCGCGTGGCGGTGGAAGGCTGGGCGGAAACGTCCGACCTGATGGCAGCCGATCTCGCCCGGCGCTTTGCTGATGTGGGCGTCTCCGCCATCATTTTCACTGATATTGACCGTGATGGCGTACTGAAAGGACTTAACATTGAGTCGACACTGGAGCTTGCCGCGGCGGTTTCGATTCCAGTGATCGCCAGCGGCGGTCTTGCCTCCATGGACGATATTCATCGCCTCCTGAAACCCGATTGCCGTATCCTCGAAGGGGCTATTTCGGGACGTGCACTGTATGATGGGCGGATAAATGTGTCGGAGGCGCTGAGTCTGCTGCGCGAGGTTGCCTGATGCTGAAAGCCCGCCTCATTCCCTGCCTGGACGTGAATGATGGCCGTGTCGTCAAGGGGGTGAATTTCGTCGATCTCCGCGACGCCGGTGACCCGGTGGAAATCGCCAAGGCCTATGACGCTGCGGGGGCGGATGAACTCTGCTTCCTCGACATTACCGCCACCCACGAAAATCGTGGCATCATATTCGACGTGGTACAGAAGACGGCAGAGGCGTGTTTCATGCCGCTGACGGTTGGCGGCGGTGTGCGCACGTTGGAAGATATCCGCAAGCTGTTGTTGGCGGGGGCGGACAAGGTATCCATCAATTCCGCTGCTGTCGCCAACCGCGAATTTGTACGCCACGCTGCAGAGAAATTTGGATCCCAATGCGTAGTTGTTGCCATCGACGCGAAAACTGTGGCGCCTGGCAGATGGGAAATCTTCACCCATGGTGGGCGTAAGCCCACCGGCATTGATGCTGTAACCTTTGCCAAGGACGTCGTTTCACTCGGGGCCGGGGAGTTGCTGCTCACTTCAATGGATCGGGATGGCACAGGAAAGGGGTTCGATCTTGAGCTTACCCGCGCCATCGCGGATGCAGTGAGCGTGCCCGTGATCGCCTCAGGCGGTGTTGGCAATCTCGATCATCTCGTTGAAGGCATTAACAACGGCCATGCGGCTGCGGTGCTTGCAGCTTCGATCTTCCATTTCGGCACCTATTCCATAGGCCAGGCCAAACATCACCTTTCGGCAAATGGCATCCCTATGCGGCTGTGCTAAGGGAGGTGGGGGATTTCACAATGACCGATCACAGGTTGGACGTTCTGTCGGCACTCGCCACCGAGATTGCAGCGAAGCGTAACGCTTCACCTGAGCTCTCCTACACAGCAAAGCTTATTTCCGATGGTGTCGAGAAATGTGCCAAGAAGCTTGGGGAGGAGGCAGTTGAAACGGCGCTGGCCGCCGTCTTGCAGAACAAGGCGCATGTCGCTTCGGAGTCCGCCGATCTACTCTATCATCTTCTCGTCTTGCTTGAAGCAGCCGATGTCAAACTTGCTGATGTGATGGACGTGCTGGCACGCCGCAAGGGCATTGGCGGCATCGCGGAAAAAGCCGCACGCCCGAGGGACTGACCATGGAAGAGCTCGTCAAGGATGTGTCGCCATTCCGGCGTTTCTCGCGGGAGGAGTGGGCAGCGCTGCGCGCCGATACGCCCATGACCCTGACGCAGCAAGACCTCGACGAGTTGCGCGGCCTCAATGACCGCATCGACCTCACTGAAGTCGAGACGATCTACCTGCCGCTGTCGCGCCTTTTGAACCTGTATGTCGCAGCAACGCAGGGGCTGTTCCGCGCCACGAATAACTTCCTTCATCTCACCGACCGGAAGGTGCCTTACGTCATTGGCATGGCGGGCAGCGTGGCGGTTGGCAAAAGCACCACGGCGCGTATCCTGCAGCGCCTCCTCGCGCGCTGGCCCAAGCACCCCAAGGTCGACCTTGTCACCACCGATGGTTTCCTGCTTCCCAACGCAATACTTGAACGCGAAGGCCTGATGACGCGGAAGGGGTTCCCCGAAAGCTATGATCTCCCGGCCATCCTCCGTTTTCTGTCAGACATCAAGGCCGGCAAGCGCAATGTCATGGCGCCACTCTATTCGCATCTCACCTATGATGTTTTGAAGAACGAGTGCGTTGTGGTTGATCAACCCGATATCTTGATCGTTGAAGGTGTTAACGTGCTGCAGACGGGCCGCCCCCCGCGTGATGGGCGTGGCATTCCCAACACGTCAGACTTTTTTGATTTTTCCATTTACATCGACGCTGATACCAATGATCTCCGTCTCTGGTACATCGAACGCTTCCTGACGCTTCGCGATGGCGCCTTCCGAAACCCAAAATCCTACTTCCATCGCTTTTCGACGCTCAGCGACAAGGAAGCGAGGGAAACGGCCATGCGGATCTGGGACACGATCAATCTCGTCAACCTCAGGGAAAACATCCTGCCCACCAGGCCACGTGCCGACCTCGTTTTGCGCAAGGGCACGGATCACTTTATCCGCAGCGTGTTCTTGCGGAAATTATAGCAGGCCCAACCGTTTTGCTTCGGCGCCGAGTTTCACTTCGGGTCTTGCGCCGATATGCGAAATCACTTCGGCGGCTGCCATGGAGCCGATCCGCGCAGCCTCGACAAGAGACTTGCCGTTGGTGAAGCCATAGAGGAAACCTGCAGCGAAGAGATCGCCTGCACCTGTTACATCGACAACCTTCGAAACAGGATGAGCGGGGCTCGCATGAACTTCGCCGCCCTTGACCACAACGCATCCGGCTTCCGAGCGCGTCAGCACAGCGATGGGGCAATCTTTTGCTATCGCCTGCCGCGCCTCGTCGAAACTGGCAGTCTTGTAGAGGGATTTGATTTCTGTCTCATTGGCGAAGACGATGTCGATGTCATTGCGGATCAGGTCGAGAAAGCTGTCGCGGTGACGCTCGACGCAGAAGGAATCCGACAGCGTGATGGATGTTTTGCGCCCTGCGGCGCGAGCAATTTTTGCGGCCAGCTTGAAGGCTTCCT
The DNA here is from genome assembly GCA_040383265.1 of Hyphomicrobiales bacterium. GTDB lineage: Bacteria > Pseudomonadota > Alphaproteobacteria > Rhizobiales > Aestuariivirgaceae > Aestuariivirga. The sequence continues at coordinate 56,394 of JBEIDW010000003.1, read as the reverse complement.
TGGCTTCCGGCCTGTCCCAGAGATATCCCTCCAGGTAGGTGACCTGTGCCGCTTCAACGGTCCTTGCATCGACATCTTCTGTGGTGAAGTTCACACAGGCGCCGAGATAGGTGTTCATTGTACGCTCGCTGTCTGGCGTCACGAGAATGAAGGATCGTGCCGTGGCTGGGCCATTCTCAGCTGGTTTCGTATCGAAACTCACTCCTTGCGCTCGCATATCATGCCGGAAGATGGCGCCGAGCTGGTCGTTCTTTACCTTGCCGAAATACGCTGCCCGCCCGCCAAGCGAGGCCAGTCCCGCCGCGGTATTCCCCGCCGAACCGCCTGAAATCTCGATGGCATGCCCCATGACGGCGTAAAGCTGTTCGGCGCGGCTTTCGTCGATCAGGTTCATTGAACCCTTCACCAATCCGTGGCGGCTTACAAAGCTCTCCTCCACTCTGGCAATCACATCCACAATGGCATTGCCAATGCAGAGCACATCGAAACTTGAACTTTTCATGAAAACAGTCTCCAGCGCCGTAGATTTATCCGCCTAGCGAAGGCCGCTTGCACTTGCAAGCTTTGGTGAGTAGTTGAGTGTCATGTTGAAAGCGACGTTCAGAGCCTTGGGCGACCTCGTTTCGCCCGAATTCCGCTCCGTGCTGCTCAAGGCGCTGGGACTGACCATTGCCTTGTTCATCGTCATTCTGGTTCTGGTTCAGGTGCTGCTGGTCAGTCTCACGCATTTCTCCTGGCCCTGGGCTGACTGGGTTATGCAGGTGGGAACAGGGCTTGTTCTGCTTGTGGCTTTCTTTTTCCTGATGTCGCCGGTGACTGCCGCTTTCGCGGGCCTGTTTCTGGACCAGGTTGCGGCAAAAGTGGAGGAACGCCACTACCCTCTGGACTCACCTGGAACGCCTCTGCCCACCTCGCGGTCCATCCTGCTTGCGTTACAGTTTTTTCTTGTGGTCCTGGTGGTCAATCTGGCGGCTTTGCCGGTTGTGTTCCTCGGTGTCGGCGCTGTGGCGCTCGTGCTGGCCAATGCTTATCTGCTCAGCCGGGAGTTCTTCGAGATGGTGGCAATGCGCCACATGCCCGAGCAGGAAGCACGGCAGCTCCGCCGGGAGAATGGCCCTGCCATATTCTTTGCTGGATTGGTTCCTGCGCTATTGTCGATTGTTCCCGTCGTCAATCTGGCGGTGCCACTGTTCGCGACCTCCTATTTCACTCATTTGTTCAAGTCGGTGCAGGCGTCTTCGCCTTGAAGCGGCAGAGATCGGAAATCGAGCATCGCCAGCATTCGGGTTTCCGCGCCTTGCAGACATAGCGCCCGTGCAGGATCAGCCAGTGATGGGCGTGCCGCCTATAGGCTTTCGGTACTGCCTTCAGAAGCTTGTTTTCCACCTCCAAGGGCGTCTTGCCGGGCGCCATTCCTGTTCGGTTTCCGAGCCGGAACAGATGCGTGTCCACTGCGATTGTCGGGTGCCCGAAAGCGGCATTGAGCACCACGTTCGCTGTCTTTCGCCCCACGCCTGGAAGTGCTTCCAGCGCATCTCTGTCATCAGGAACCTCGCCGCCGTATTGCGCGATCAGAATTTCGGACAAGGCAACGACGTTCTTTGCTTTTCCACGGAACAACCCAATGGTCTTGATGAAATCGCGAACCTTGTCTTCGCCCAGCGCCACCATCTTCCAAGGCGTGTCTGCAATGGCGAAAAGAGGCTTTGTCGCCCGGTTTACGCCTTCATCGGTTGCCTGTGCGGACAGTACGACGGCCACCAGCAGCGTGTAGGGGTTCACGTAGTGGAGTTCACCCTCCGGCTCTGGATTGGCGGCGTGAAAGCGGCGGAAGATTTCCTCGACTTCATCGGGTTTCAGTCGGCTTGCTTTGGTCATGGATTCCGTGTTCCCTTGCGCCCTGAGAGGTAAGACAGGATCATGGACGCAAGCAACACCAAAACCTGGCGGGCGACGCTCACGCCCCACCGGAGCCTTACGCGGCAGGGCTTTCTCGCCGTGATGGCGCTGGTGGTAATCATCAATCTTGTGGTGGGTGGCGTTTTCATGGCGATGGGCGCGTGGCCCGTCGCTGGTTTTGCGGGGTTGGACATACTCCTGATTTGGTGGGCCTTCCGCGCAAATTTCGCCGATGCACGGCAGATGGAGTCTATCACCATTACGGATCATGAAGTCGTTTTTGACCGGTTGCGCGAGCGCCGAGCGCCGGAGCAGCAGCGCTTCGTGCGGCGATGGGTGAGGGTCGAATTGGAGGAAGACCGGGAGCGCGAGTTGATCGGGCGCCTATCTCTTGTCTCGGGCGCACAGCGCACGGTCGTTGGCGATTTTCTCGCGCCGGAAGAGCGGAAGACGCTCGCTATAGCGCTGCGCTCTGCCCTTGCTATTCCCCGAATCTGATCAGTTTTCGGGTGGGAATGGAGGTGCGGGAGAGTTACCGTTGCCCTCATGACCCATGACCTGAACTTGAAAGAGGCGTCGCGTGACTATGAAATGGTTCGCCGCAATATCGATTGGTTGCGCGTGCATTGGCGTGAGCAGCCGTCGCTGGAACTGCTTGCCGAGCGGAACGGGATGAGCCCTGCCCATTTGCAGCGTCTGTTCATGCGTTGGGCAGGGTTGAGCCCAAAGGCCTTCGTGCAGGCCCTTACCATCGATTACGCCCGCAAGCTGCTGCGGGATTCCGCAAGCGTGCTGGAAACCGCCTACGAAGTTGGCCTCTCTGGTCCCGGGCGTCTGCATGACCTTTTCGTGACGCATGAAGCAATGACGCCTGGAAGCTATAAGGCTAGGGGTCGCGGGCTCATCATCCGTTACGGTTTTCATGATTGCCCGTTTGGCAGGGTCCTGTTGATGATGACGGAGCAGGGAATCTGCGGCCTCGCATTTGCTGACCAGGGTGGGGAACAGCCGGTATTGGCGGATATGCGGGGCCGCTGGCCGGCGGCTGATTACGTCGAGGATACCGCCTTAACCGGTGACAGCGTGTCGCACATCTTTGGCGCTCCCCGGTGGAAGTTGGAGCAGCCGCTTCGCCTTGTTTTCATCGGAACGGACTTTGAAACGCAGGTCTGGCAGGTGCTGCTGAAAATTCCCCTAGGTCATGCAACGAGTTATTCGGATATTGCCGCCCATCTGGGAAAAGCGGGGGCCTCCCGCGCCGTTGGGTCAGCGGTTGGGCGGAATCCAATTTCCTTCGTGGTGCCCTGCCACCGCGTGCTGGCCAAATCGGGCGGGCTGGGCGGCTACCACTGGGGGCTTACCCGCAAGCAGGCGATACTCGGTTGGGAGGCGGGCCTGATCTCAGCAGGGATGGACTGAAGCCAGTCTATTTGGGCGATTTTCGCAGGCGGACGATGATGTCCACCCGGTCGATCTCTGTTCCAAGGGGCAGCGGTGGAAGGCCCTTTACTTCAAGGCTCTCCGCTTCGATGTCGACAAGCGAGCCCGACTCTTCCAGATAATAATGGAAGTGGTTGGAGGTGTTGGTATCGAAGAAGGCGCGGTCACCTTCAAAGGCTACTTCGCGCAGAAGGCCTGCAGCCTTAAACTGGTTGAGAGTGTTATAGACTGTGGCCAGGGATACATTGATTCTGGCCGTCAGCGCTTCCTGATGAAGCGATTCAGCACTTACATGCCGGTCGCCGCGGCCGAACAATATGGTCGCGAGCGCCACCCGCTGACGAGTGGGGCGAAGCCCCGCCAATCTCAGACGTTCAGCTAGATCTGCCTCGTATAGTGCCATTATAGCGTATCTTATAGCCACAACCCCTCCGCAAGGCAATCTTGTCGCCGGTGTGGCAATGCCGCAGACTCTCCGAAAGCGCACTTGGACCAGTTATTTCCCTGTGATAGGAACGGCGACGCACCGCGAAGCCGGTGGAATTTGGGGCTCAGAGGTAGAATGTACGAACCGAAACCGAGCTATGATTACGAGGACCTCCTGTCTTGTGGCCGGGGTGAGTTGTTCGGCCCCGGCAATGCCCAGTTGCCACTGCCGCCCATGCTGATGTTTGACCGCATCACCGAAATCTCAAAGGATGGTGGTTCTGCGGGCCTCGGCAAGGTTGTGGCCGAATTTGACATCAAGCCCGATCTTTGGTTCTTCCCCTGCCATTTCCACGGCGATCCAGTCATGCCGGGTTGTCTTGGATTAGATGCCCTTTGGCAGATGACGGGATTTTTCCTCGGTTGGCTGGGTGAACCCGGCAAGGGCCGTGCCCTGGGCGTCGGCGAAGTGAAGCTCTCCGGCATGGTCACCCCCAAGGTTAAGAAGGTAACCTATGAGGTCGAGATCACCCGTCTCATTCTGCGCAAGCTGAAGATGGCGGTTTCAAACGGCATCATGAAAGCCGATGGTGAAACGGTCTATCAGGTTACCGATATGAAGGTAGGGTTGTTCCAGCCAACCGCCTGAGAAAGGAAGCAACATGCGGCGTGTCGTCGTAACTGGTCTTGGTATCGTTTCGAGCATCGGCAACAATGTCCAGGAAGTCTTGAATTCGCTCTACGAAGCGAAGTCCGGCATCACGAAGTCGGACGATTACGAGCGGCTGGGTTTTCGTAGCCAGGTCCATGGCTCCCCCACCTTCGACCTCGACAGCATTGACCGGCGCGTGCGCCGTTTTATGGGCGATGGTGCCGCCTGGAACTATGCGGCCATGCAGCAGGCGATTCTCGATTCCGGGCTTGAAGAAGCAGACGTGAAGAACGACCGCGCCGGCATCATCATGGGTTCTGGCGGCCCATCCACCCGCACCATCGTGCAGGCCGCCGATACAACGCGAGAAAAGGGTCCAAAGCGCGTTGGCCCGTTCGCTGTTCCTGCCGCCATGTCGAGCACCAATTCTGCGACACTCGCCACGCCCTTTGGCATTCGTGGCGTAAACTATTCGATCTCGTCGGCCTGCGCCACATCTGCCCACTGCATCGGTAATGCGGCGGAATTGATTCAGTGGGGCAAGCAGGACGTTATGTTTGCCGGTGGCGGCGAGGAGCTTGACTGGACCCTCTCCGTGCTGTTCGACGCGATGGGTGCGATGTCTTCGAAGTATAATGATACCCCTGCGAAGGCCTCGCGTGCCTACGACAAGAATCGCGATGGATTTGTTATCGCCGGCGGTGCGGGCACCGTCGTTCTTGAGGAGTTGGAGCACGCCAAGGCACGTGGCGCCAAGATTTATGCCGAACTCGTCGGCTATGGCGCGACGTCGGATGGTTACGACATGGTGCAGCCCTCCGGCGAGGGCGCCGTCCGTTGCATGCAGCAGGCCATCAAGGGTACGGGCAAGATCGACTACATCAACCCGCACGGCACCTCGACCCCAATTGGTGACAAAAAAGAAATCGAGGCAATCCGCACCGTCTTTGGCACTGATATTCCGCCGATCTCGAGCACCAAGTCACTCACCGGCCATTCGCTTGGTGCGGTTGGCGCTCAGGAAGCGATCTATGCGATTCTCATGATGAAAAACAATTTTGTCTGCGAGAGTGCACATATTGAGGAGATCGACCCTGAATTCGCCGATGTACCGATCGTCCGTAAACGGATCGACAATGCAAAGATCGATACGGTGATGTCGAACAGCTTTGGCTTTGGCGGAACCAACGCAACCCTCGTCTTCCAGCGCTATAACGGCTGAACATATGACAAATTCACTGATGGCGGGCCGCCGCGGACTTATCATGGGCGTGGCGAATGATCATTCTATCGCCTGGGGCATTGCCCAGCAACTTCACAAGTCAGGTGCCGAACTGGCATTCACCTTTCAGGGTGATGCCTTTGGCCGCCGCGTAAAGCCGCTGGCGGAATCTGTGGGCTCTAGCATCCTTCTTCCCTGCGATGTCGAGGATGTTGCGACGGTGGACAGTGTCTTCGACACCTTGAAAGAGAAGTGGGGCAGCATTGACTTCGTCGTTCATGCCATTGCCTTCTCAGACAAGAATGAACTGAAGGGCAAATATGCCGACACCACGCGGGAAAACTTTATCCGCACCATGGTGATCTCGTGTTTCTCATTTACGGAAATCGCCAAGCGTGCAGCGACGCTGATGCCCAATGGTGGCTCACTGGTGACGCTCACTTATGGCGGCTCCGTTCGTGTCATGCCGAACTACAATGTCATGGGTGTCGCCAAGGCGGCGTTGGAATCCTCCGTGCGTTATCTTGCCGCCGACTACGGCCCTCAAGGCATCCGTGTGAATGCCATTTCGGCAGGCCCGATGCGCACGCTGGCTGGTGCTGGTATTGGCGACGCACGCGCCATGTTCAGTTATCAGCAGGACCACGCCCCGCTCCGCCGTACCATCACGCTCGAGGAAGTGGGTGGCGCCGGTCTTTACCTGCTATCGCCGCTCTCAGGCGGCGTCACGGGGGAGATCCACTACGTGGATTCAGGTTACAATATCATTTCAATGCCGCGCCCCGAAGACCTCGGGATTTGAGCGAAGTCAAAGCAAAGTGGGTCACCCTCGGTGAAAACGCTTCCCGAAAAGGAGCGTTTTCATGTACAAGGACTGGAAAGAAGTCACGTCGAGCCTGACGGCCCCGCTGAAGGAACTTCGCACCGGTGCGCCGGATGTGATGAAGGGCTTTTCGGCCATTGCTCAAGCGGCCCTCAAGGCGAACGCTCTCGATACCAAGACCAAGGAATTGATCGCGCTGGCCGTTGGTGTCGCCACGCGCTGCGATGACTGCATCGGCTTCCATGTGAAGGCAGCGGTATTACAGGGCGCTTCGCGTGCGGAAATTCTCGAGACGCTCGGCATGGCCATTTACATGGGGGCAGGGCCGTCTGTCATGTATGCCGCGCATGCCATTGAAGCCTTTGACCAGTTCAAACCTGCAGCAGAGGAAGCGGCGTCCTAACGATCGATATAGTTTTCCGCCCGGAGGGACGTGATCGTCGGGTTGCGTCCGTTTAGTGGATTATCAGGATTCCAAGCGAGTTTCGTTTCATAGCCGCGACCCGCCAGCGCATCATACATCAGCAGGCGTCCCGTCAGGCTGTCACCAATACCGAGAATTTCCTTGATGATTTCCATGGCCTGCATGGAACCAAGGATACCAGGTAGCGCACCGAGAACCCCTGCTTCCTCGCAGGCCGGGAAAAGCCCGCGCGGCGGCAACTCGCCTATCAGGCACCGGTAAGTGGGCCAAGGCATGCCATCGGGAGACGTTTCATGTGGCTTGAAGGTGGAAATCTGTCCGTCAAACTGGCCAACAGCTGCCGTCACCAGTGTTTTTCTCGCCAAGAAACAGGCATCGCTGACGAGATAGCGTGTCGGGAAATTGTCGCAACCATCGGCCACGATGTCATAACCCGGGATGATCTCCATCGCATTCTCCGCCGTCAGGCGGTGGCTGTGCTCCATGACCTCTATGTATGGATTCAGGGCGAGCATCGCCTCGCGCGCGCTGGATGTCTTTGCCATGCCAACGCGTGATGTGGTGTGAATGATTTGCCGTTGCAGATTGGAAAGGCTCACGGTGTCATGGTCCATGATACCGATTGTACCTACGCCTGCTGCGGCAAGATAATACAGAAGTGGCGCGCCGAGGCCTCCGGCGCCAACGACCAAAACCTTGGCGCTTTTCAGTTTATTCTGTCCGGGGCCGCCGACCTCATGTAGTACGAGATGTCTGGCGTAGCGCTCGATCTCGTTCGAGGAGAGCGACATCAGCGCGTACCAGAGGAACCGAAGCCACCTGCTCCGCGCGCCGTCTCGTCGAGCGTTTCAAGTTCCGCCCAGGTAATGCGTGTCACAGGTGCGATCACCATCTGCGCGATACGGTCACCCCGCGCGATAGTGAAGTCTTCCTTCCCGTGATTGATGAGCGGCACTTTCACCTCGCCGCGATAATCACTGTCGATGGTGCCAGGTGAATTGAGCACGGTGACGCCATGCTTCACGGCAAGCCCGGAGCGCGGGCGTACCTGCGCTTCGAAACCCTGCGGCAGTGCTATGGCAATGCCTGTTGGCATCAAACAGCGCGCACCGGGCTTGAGGGTGATGGCCTCTGCTGCGCGCAAGTCCATTCCGGCAGCGCCGGCCGTTTCATACGCAGGCAGTGTCAGGCCGTCCCCATTGGCAAGGCGCTGGATTCCAACCCTGGTCATTCTGTGGTTCTCTTCTGCGGAACGAGCATCTCAGCCAGCCGCTCCATCAGCATAATGGCTACTTCGGCCTTGGTCATATCGGGCCAGCTTTCGGTGCCAGAATCCGAGACCAGATGAACTTTGTTGCGGTCCCCGCCGAACACCCCTAACTCCGCGCTCACATCATTGGCTACGATCAGGTCGCATCCTTTTTTGACAAGCTTTTGACTTGCGTGTTCGATGACCTTTTCTGTTTCTGCCGCGAAGCCTACAACGATGTGGGGACGCATAGCATGGCGTGAGATGGTGGCGAGAATATCCGGATTTTCTGCAAGCGTGAGTGTTGGCGGGCCGTTTGTACCTTTCTTCATCTTCTCGCTTGCCTGTTGAGCAACACGCCAATCGGCAACAGCAGCGGAGAAGATGGCGATGTCGGCTGGTAGTTCACTGAGGCAAATCTCCAGCATCTGCTGCGCCGTCTCAACCGGCTTCATTTCCACGCCTGGTGGAATGGGAAGTGATGTCGGTCCTGAAATCAGCACCGTCTCTGCCCCAAGCTCCGCTGCGGCCGCCGCGATCGCATAGCCTTGCTTGCCGGAGGAGTGATTGGAAATAAAGCGCACAGGGTCGATCGGCTCGCGCGTGGGACCGGCGGTGATGAATACCTTCTTGCCCGCCAGAGGCTGGGCCTTGGGCTTCAGCATCTCGATAATGGCAGAGAGAATTTCACCCGGTTCCGCCATGCGGCCCGGTCCGAATTCACCACAGGCCATTTCACCGTCATTGGGGCCAATGATGGCAATTCCATCAGCCTTCAGTGTTGCGATATTGCGTGTCGTCGCCGGATGTCGCCACATGCGCACGTTCATTGCGGGCGCAATGAGCACCCGTTTGTCGGTGGCGAGTAGCGCGGTCGACGCCAAATCATTCGCAAGTCCCTGCGCCATCTTGGCAAGGAGATCGGCGGTGGCGGGCGCAACGACCAGAAGATCTGCTGCACGTGAAAGTTGGATATGGCCCATTTCCACTTCGTCGGTCAGGCTGAAAAGATCCCCATAGACCTTTTCGCCCGACAGGCTCGCGAGTGACAGCGGCGTCACGAACTGTTCCGCTGCCTTTGTCAGAATCACGCGGGTGCTTGCGCCACGGGTCTTCAGCAGGCGGATCAATTCATGCGTCTTGTAGGCGGCAATGCCGCCACCGACGATGAGAAGAACGGTTTTTCCGGCAAGAGATGTCATAGCTCCTAGTATGCCAGCAAAGCCTGGGCGCTGCCAACCGCCCTTAGAAAATGAGCTTAAAGGCGATTACTGCCAATGAAATAGCACCCATTGCCAGCCATAGTCGCGTCCAACGGCTATTTCGCGCCTGGGCTCGGGCCAGTTGTTCTGTGGTCTCGGCGTCCAGTCTCAGGCCGCCGCTGTTCGCCATGTCGGACAGCATAACGGCGCCGCGCTTGGCGTCTTCCAGCATGGCGGGAAGGCCAATGAACATACGCCCGAGTGAGCCCGAAGCCTCCTCGATCTTGCCAACGGGTCCCAGTTTCCGCTCAATCCAGCTGCGCACCACGGGTTCAGCCGTTACCCACATGTTGAGGTTTGGGTTGAGCGTCCGTGCGACACCTTCAACCACCACCATTGTCTTCTGCAGCAGCAAAAGCTGCGGCTGGGTCTGCATGTTGAATTGCGCGGTCACCTCGAAAAGCTGTGTCAGCAGCCGCGCCATGGAGATTTCACTGGCTGCCCTGTCCATGATTGGCTCGCCGATGGCGCGGATCGCCTGAGCGAAGACCGCCGGGTCTTGGTCGCGCGGCACGTAGCCCGCTTCGAAATGAACCTCGCTCACCCGCATGTAGTTGCGGGTGATGAAGCCATAGAGGATTTCGGCCAGGAACATGCTTTCCTTCGGCCCTAGCCTGCCGACAATGCCAAAATCGACGGCCACGAGGTTTCCTGATCGGTCGACGAACAGGTTTCCCTGATGCATGTCGGCATGGAAGAAACCATCGCGGATAGCATGGCGCAGGAAGCTCTGGATCACCAGGTCGCCGAGCTTCGGCAGGTCGAAACCCTGTGCCCGCAAGGCCTCAATATCAGCGATTGGTGTGCCGTCGATCCATTCTGTGGTCAGAACGTCGCGCCCTGTGCGTGCCCAATCGACTTTCGGTACACGGAAATCAGGATCGTTCTTCGTATTTTCAGCCATTTCGGACAGGGCCGAAGCCTCCATGCGCAGGTCAAGCTCCTGCTTCATGGATTGTTCGAGCATCTTCACAGCCGCCACGGGGCGAAGCCTGCGGCCTTCAGCACTGAAACGTTCCATCAGCTTCGCTGCAAAGTAGAAACTGTCGGTATCCGCCGCGAAGCGCTTGGCCACACCGGGGCGCAGCACCTTCACCGCCAGCTCTCTGCCATCCAGGCTCACTGCCTTGTGAACCTGTGCAATGGAAGCAGCCGCAACCGGTGGACCGAATTCAACGAAGAGATCACTCACATCCGCGCCAAGATTGTCGCGGATCGTCTGCTTGGCAATCTCGGTCGGGAATGGTGGAAGCCTGTCTTGTAGCGATTTCAGTTCGAACGCCCGCTTGGGGCCGACGAGGTCAGGCCGCGTTGCCAGGAACTGTCCCAATTTGATGTAGCTCGGACCGAGAGAGGAAAGGGCGGCTGCAACCGCCATCTCGCCAGTCTTTTCCGGCTTGCGCGTTCCGAACTTGGCGATCGACAATCCTAGCCGTGCCGCGAAGGGCAATTGTTTCAACTGTTCTGGCGGCAGGAGGGCGTCATAGGCCGCAAGGGTGCGGCCGGCGCGCAGCAGGTTGAAACTATGCTTCAGGCTTGCAAACATCAGATGCGCCAGCCCGAATGAATGGCCACGACGCCACCCGTCAGGTTGCGGTAGCTGACATTGGCGAAGCCTGCGTCCTCGATCATGGCCTTAAAGTCGTCCTGCCTCGGGAAGGTGCGGATTGATTCGACCAAATAACGGTAGGGGTGCCCGTCACCCGTCACCACTTTGCCAATGGCAGGAATGACAGTGAAGGAAAAGGCATCATACACCTTGTCGGCCAGCGGCACGTCAATCTGGCTGAATTCGAGGCAAAGGAAGTGTCCGCCAGGCTTCAGCACCCGGTAGGCTTCCGTGAGTGCCCTGTCGATATGCGTCACGTTGCGGATGCCAAAGGCGATGGTGTAGCCATCAAAACTCTTGTCAGGAAAGGCCAGTGCCTCGGCATTGCCAACCGTGAAATTGCAGCGGCCCAGAAGGCCATCTGTTTCCGCACGCTTACGGCCCTCCCCCACCATTTCAGGCGAAATATCGGCGACTGTCACCCGCACATTGGGGCCGCCGGCGCGCAGGATGCGGAAGGCAATGTCACCCGTGCCGCCTGCCACATCAAGGTGGTTGAAACCAGCGTTACCGCGTGGCGGATTCAGCATCGCTACGAAGTCATCCTTCCACAGGCGATGCAGCCCGCCAGACATCAGATCGTTCATCTGGTCGTAGCGTTCGGCAACCTTGGAGAACACCTCATTTACGAGGCCCTGCTTTTCACCCTCGCCCACCCGGCGGAAGCCGAAGGCAACGTCTTGTTCGTTTGTCTTGTCACTCATGAAGCAGACTCTAGCCGGAAAGGCTTACCGTTTCAGCATCGACTTGAGTTCGCCAAGTCGCATGGCGCCCGTTAGCTGCGCAATGGCAAAATAGCTGCCGATCCCCCCTGTGACGAGCAGTAGCAGGCCCCAGGCTGCTGCCGTGAATCCCGCCTTTTCAGCGTAATTGTCCCTGAGCAGCCATGTTCCGGCGGCCAGGATCACCCCCATCAGCACGGCCGACATGACAATCCGGGGCAATCGCTTGCGGGACCGCTCGTCAAGGCTGAAAAGTCCCCGGCGGCGTAGGGTTATGCCCAGCAGGATGGCATTGACCCAGGCGGCGAGCGAGGTGGCGAGCGCGATGCCGGTCTGGCGCAGAAAGAGCGCGAGAACGATGCTGGCCACGACATTCACGACAACCGAGATAATGGCATAGCGCATTGGGGTCCGTGTATCTTCGCGTGCAAAGAAACTGGGCTGGAACACCTTAGTCATGCAAAAGGCCGGCAGGCCCAGGGCAAAGGCCAGAACAACGGGCGCCACGGCCAGCGTGTCCGCCCGGGTGAAGGCGCCATGCTCGAAAACGGTATGAACGATGGGAGCGGCGATGGTCATCAGGGCCACCGCGGCCGGCAGGGTCAGGAACATGGAGAGCTCCAGTGCCCGGTTTTGGCTGTTGAGGGCGCCTCTTTCATCTCCCGCCCGGAGTTTCCGGGAAAGATCCGGCAGCAGCACTACTCCGATGGCCACGCCAATGACTCCGAGCGGAAGCTGGTAGAGCCGGTCCGCATAGTAGAGGTAAGCCACTGCTCCAGGAATGGTGGTGGCAAGCATGGTAGCCACAACGAGATTGATTTGCATGACACCCCCGGACACGATGCCGGGTAGCGACAATGCCAGCACCCGCTTCACATCTGGCGTCAGTTTCGGCCAGCGCGGCAAAAGCGGCATTCCAGCCTTTCGGCAGGCCGTGGCGAGCAGCATGTACTGCGCAATGCCGGCGGCAAGAATGCCCCAGGCGAAGATATAGCCGGTGGTCGGCGTATCCCCTGTTCCCAGTACCCACGCCACTCCGTTGGCGGCAATCATCACGAGGTTGAGCAGGATGGGTGCGGCTGCAGCAGCCTTGAAGCGGTGAAGGCTGTTCAGCACACCTGATTGCAGGGCGGTCAATGACATGAAAAGAAGATAAGGAAAACAGATGCGCGTCAGGTCCACCGTCAACTGGAAGCGCTCGCCTTCCTCCTGGAAGCCGGGTGCGATCACAAAGATCACCAGCGGCATGGCGATGATGGCGAAGGCTGAAAAAACCACCTGCCACGCGAGCAATACCGAAAACACTTCGACAGCGAAGGTCCTGGCATTTGCCTCTCCCTCGCCTTCCACACGTTTGGCAAAGAGCGGCACGAACGCATTGTTGAAGGCACCCTCGGCAAAGAGTGCCCGAAACAGGTTGGGGAAGCGCTGGGCCACGAAGAAGGCTTCCGCAACGTAGCCTGTTCCCAGCGTGAAGGCGATCAGCTGGTCGCGCACGAAGCCCAGAACCCGGCTGATCAGGGTAAAGCCGCCGACGGTTGCTGCGGATTTGATAAGCGACATGAGACCTCAGGCCTGCGGCGTGGATGGTTTGAGGATATTGCCGAGCGCCAGTTCGATCTGCCGGTGCCGGGTGGCATTCTCGATCTTCGCGCCCGTCAGGTCGGTGACATAGAAAACGTCCACCGCCTTTTCGCCGAATGTGGTCACATGGGCGGAGGCAATGTTAAGGTTCAGCTTATAAAGCGCTTCGGTAAGGTCATAAAGAAGTCCTAAGCGATCCAGACCGTTGATTTCGATCACCGTGAAGCGGTTGGAGGAATGGTTGTCGATGATGACGCGTGGTTCAACTATGAAGGCCTTGATGCGTTGCTGGGGTTTGTAGGCCCGCGCCACCGCCTCCTTCAGCCACAATTCACCGCGCAATGCCTTGCGCACGATCTCGGCGATGCGATCGCCGCGCCGTTGTTCGTCCTCTTCGTCGGTAAACTCGCGCTGGATTAAAATCGTGTCGAGCGCCATTCCGTCTGTCGTCGTGAATATTTGCGCGCCCGCAATGTTGGCGCCGGCTGCTGCACAGGCCCCTGTGATTAGCGCCAGAAGTCGTGGGTGATCGGGTGTGTAGATCGTCAATTCCGTGATGGCAGTGAAAGCATCGGTCTCGGTGCTGGTCACGACACTCTTGGGAGGTGCACTGGCGATCAACAATGCATGCTTGACCTGCTTCTCCGGCGTGGCGCCTAGCCAGTAGGCTTCGTAATGGCGCGCGGCATACGCCTTTTTTTCCGCCTCGCTCCAGTGGGGCATTTTGGCGAAAAAAGCAGCTTGCGCCTCCGCGATCCGTTCCTTGCGGGACACTGCTGTGTGGCCGCCCGTCAGGACTGGTTCGGCTTCGGCGTAAAGTGTACGCAGCAATTGGCCCTTCCAGCCATTCCATACCCCGGGGCCAACGGCGCGGATATCTGCTACGGTGAGTATTACGAGCAGCTTTAAACGCTCAAGGCTTTGCACAATGGCACAGAAATCGAGAATCGTTTTGAAGTCGTTGAGGTCGCGCATCTGTGCTGTTTCGCTCATCAGCAGATGATGCCGGATCAGCCAGGCAACGGTTTCGGTTTCTGAAGCGGTGAGGCCAAGGCGCGGGCAAATTTCGAGCGCGATCCGTTCTCCAGCAACCGAGTGGTCTTCCTTCCGGCCCTTTGCGATGTCGTGCAGGAACACCGCAACGTAGAGAAGCCTGCGACTGGTGATGGTGGGGAAGATCGCGGTGGAAAGCGGATGGTCCTCACTCAGGCGGCCGCGCTCGATGTTCGCAAGATGGCCCACAGCGCGGATAAGGTGTTCATCAACCGTATAGTGATGGTACATGTTGAACTGCATCATCGCCACGATCCGTCCAAAGGACGGAATGAAGCGCCCCAGAACCCCTGCCTCGTTCATCATTCGCAGGACGGTCTCGGGCTCTTCACTGGAGGTGAGAAGTTCAAGGAAAATGGCATTGGCTTCGGGATCATCCAGAATATGGCGGATCAGTCCCAGAGATTTGCGCAGCAGTTTTAGTGCATCAGGATGAATCTCGGCACCATGTCGGCCTGACGCCGCGAAGAGCCGAATGATATTGACGGGATCTGTCTCGAAGACGTCCGGAGACTTCGGCACGACCCGCCCACTCTCGAGTTTAAAAGCAGGAGCATCACTCAGAACACCTGATGTCTTGGGAAGGAGTTTGCCGAGGACGCGGCCGAGCGAGGGAACATCCTTCATTTGCTGCGCTTCAAGGCTGGCGCAAAGAATGCGGGTCAAATCTCCCACGTCCTTGGCGACGAGGAAGTAGTGCTTCATGAAGCGTTCAACGTTCTTCAGGCCACCATGGGATGTGTATCCAAAGCGTTCCGCGATGTCGGCCTGGCGGTCAAAGCTCAAGCGATCATTACCTCGCCTTGACAGGAAATGCAGATGGCAGCGTACCGCCCATAGGAAACGCTCGCATTTCTTGAAGATGGCGAGTTCCTCACGGGAGAAGGCACCCTTCTCGGCAAGCTCATCGGTAGAATTGGTGGCGTAGATATACTTGGCAATCCAGAATAGCGTATTCAGGTCACGCTGGCCGCCTTTTCCGTCCTTCACGTCTGGTTCGACGATATAGCGGCTCTCGCCCACTTTCCTGTGGCGGAGATCACGCTCGCCCAGCTTGTCGGCGATGAACTGCTTTGTGTCTTTTGACACGATCTCACGGCGAAAGTCGTCTACCAGCCTGCTAAACAGCTGCGCATCTCCGCAGATGTAGCGGGCTTCGAGAATGGCGGTCAGGATCGTATTATCTGACTTGGCGAGCCGGATGCATTCATCGATGTTGCGCGTGGCGTGGCCAACCTTCTGCCGGGTATCCCATAGGCAATAGAGAATAAACTCAACGATGTTCTGAACACGCTCCGTCTGGCGGGCCGGAAGCACGAACAGAAGGTCGATGTCAGAACCGGGCGCAAGCGTGCCGCGGCCATAACCGCCGACGGCCACCACAGCGATGCGTTCTTCCGCGCCATGGGCCGGAAAGAGATCAGTGCTGGCCAGTTCGAACAGCCCGTGGATCAACTCATCTTCGGCGAGACTCAGCGTTTCAGCGCAGCGGGTGCCATCACCATCGGCAATCAGCTGGCGTTCAGCCTCGGCGTGAACGCGCTCCAGTTCCGCTTTAAGAAGCTTTACGATGGCAGGCCTCAGCTTAGTCTGCTCCTTGCCGTGTTCATGAAGCGCCGTGATGAGGCGATGTCGCAAGTCATTCCGGCCTACAAGGGCCTGCGGCTGCGAGCTTGCTTTCATGACGCCCTCGCCGCCAGAAGCGATTTCAGTTCATAGATCAGGTCCAGCGCTTCACGCGGGGAAAGCTCATCGGCTGCAATCCGGGCAAGGCGCTGTTCCACTTCGCTTTCCCGTAACGGAGGAGGAGGGGCGGCAGAAAACAGTGGCAACTCTTCGATCAATCCGGCGGCGGGGGATTTGGAGCCCTCTCGTTCCAGTCGGTCCAGTACCTTCTGGGCGCGGCTTATGACGGCCGATGGAAGACCCGCGAGCCTTGCCACATGAATGCCATAGGAGCGGTCGGCCACGCCTGCGACAACCTCGTGCAGGAAAATGATCTGGTCCTCCCACTCGCGTACTTTCATCGTCGCATTCACCAGATGCGGCAGCTTCGTGGCTAATTGTGTGAGTTCATGGTAGTGCGTGGCGAAGAGCGCGCGGCACTTGTTGGCGCTGTGCAGATGTTCAAGTGTTGCCCAGGCGATCGAGAGGCCATCATAGGTGGCGGTGCCGCGCCCGATCTCATCGAGAATGACGAAGGAGTGCTCGGTGGCCTGATTGAGGATCGCTGCCGTTTCGACCATTTCCACCATGAAGGTAGAGCGCCCGCGGGCGAGATCATCGGCCGCGCCCACACGGCTGAACAGCCTGTCCACCGCACCGAGATGGGCTGCGGAGGCCGGAACATAGGAGCCCATCTGCGCCAGGATCACAATTAGCGCGTTCTGCCGGAGATAGGTGGATTTGCCTGCCATATTGGGGCCGGTGAGAAGGCAAAGCCGCTTGGTGTCACCCGAAATTTCGCAGTCGTTGGCCACGAATGAACCTGTAGCGGAATTCTGAAGGGCTGCTTCGACGACGGGATGCCGCCCACCCTTGATGCTGAACCGCGTCGAGCCGTCGACACGCGGGCGCACATAGCGCCGCCGCTCCGCCACTTCTGCCAGTGCTGCTGCCGCATCAAGCTGCGCCGCTGCATTGGCAAGCTTTGATAAGAGGTCACGCCGTGCGTTTACGCGGGTGGCAAGTAGGTTGAAGATATCTTGTTCCAGCGCCAGTGCGCGGTCTGCTGCTGCGGCGATTCGCTGGTCAAGAGAGGCAAGTTCCGTTGTCACGAAGCGCATGGCGCTTGCCACCGTTTGGCGGTGAATGAACAGGCCAGCCTGTTCAGTCGACTGCAGCGCAGTTGCAGAAGCAGCCGGCACTTCGATGAAATAGCCCAGCACATTGTTATGCTTCACCTTCAGCGACTTGACGCCTGTTGACTCGCAATATCGGCTCTGCAATCCGGCGATCACATGGCGCGTCTCATCCCGCAATGAGCGGTTCTCGTCGAGTTCGGGCGAATAGCCGGGCTTCACGAAGCCACCATCGCGCGTGGTGGGCGGCAAGTCGTTAGATAGTGCTGCGCCAAGTTCGGTGGCAAGCTCAAGATCGCTCCAACTGAGCGTCTCGCAAATGTCCTCCAGCCCCTCCGCCAATCCGCCGATCGGGGTACTGGTTCCTAGCCGTTTTGCCAACGCAGCGGAGGTGAGCAATCCGTCCCGGATCGCGCCCAGATCACGCGGTGAGCTGCGCCCGATGGCAATGCGTCCGAGCGCTCGCTCGAGGTCTGGCATCTCGGCAAGCCGCTGACGTATATCATCCCGCAGGGTTGGATCACCGACGAAATGCGATATCTCATCCAGCCGGTTGGCGATGGCGTAGGGGTCACAGAGCGGGTTGGAAAGTCTGGATGCAATGCAACGCGAGCCCGCGGCGGTGACCGCCATATCAATCACGGACAGCAGGCTTCCCCGCTTTTCGCCCTGCAGTGTACGGGTGAGTTCGAGGTTGGCGCGGGTGGCCGGATCGATCAACAGGACGGCGGAAGGCGATTCTCGCCGCGGCGGCCTGAGATGCGGCACCCGGCCTGCCTGGGTGATGACGATGTATTCGAGAAGTCCGCCGAGAGCCGAGATCTCGGCTCTGGAGAAGCTGCCGAAGCCTTCGAGTGCGGCGACGTCGAATTGCTCCTTCAGGCGGCGTTCGGCTGCCGCAGAGTCGAAACGCGTCGCCGGCAGCGGCGTCACCGGGGCTCCCGGCCGGTCAAGCAGGGTAGACATTTCAGTGTCTGCCAACAGGCTTTCGGCAACGATGATTTCCCGGGGTTCGAGGCGTGTCAGGTCGGCTGTGAGGCGGGCGGCGCCCGATAGCATCACCGCAAGCTCGCCTGAGCTGATATCGGCCCAGGCAATGGCCATGTCGCCGGTTGATTTGCTCCGCGCTACGCTGACAAGGAAGTTGTGGCTGCGGGAATCGAGCAGATTGTCCTCGGTCAGCGTGCCGGGGGTGACTAGCCGGACGATGTCCCGCTTTACCACGGCTTTCGAACCGCGCTTTTTTGCTTCCGCGGGGTCTTCCAGCTGTTCGCAGACGGCAACCCGGTGGCCCATGCGTATCAGTTTCTGGAGGTAGGCGTCCGCTGCATGGACGGGCACCCCGCACATTGGGATGTCCTGTCCCAAATGCTTTCCCCGCTTGGTGAGCGTTATCCCCAGCGCATTGGCTGCGACTTCGGCATCCTCAAAGAAGAGCTCATAGAAATCACCCATGCGAAAGAACAATAGGCTTCCCGGATTGGCCTGCTTCAACACCAGGAACTGTGCCATGACGGGCGTGGCGCGCTGGGAAGCCTCTTCCCCCGCCTGATCGCCGGTATCGTCCATTTCGTTCACGCGCCCTCCATAGCAGGAATCGACCAAAGAGGTACAAGTGGCCATCGCGGACCACTTGAGTGTCGCCCTGCCCCTCTCTAGTCTGGCTTCCAGACGCTTGAGAATTGTTTTTTTGAGGCAGACCCATGGACCAGAAGCCGCGCCGCCCCACCATCACCGACGAGGAAGCGCTTCAATTCCACCAGCGCGGCAAGCCGGGCAAGCTGGAAATCACCCCCACCAAGCCCATGGCGACCCAGCGTGATTTGTCGCTGGCTTATAGCCCGGGCGTGGCCGTTCCAGTCCGCCGCATCGCGGAGGAGCCTGAAACGGCCTATGATTATACCGCCAAGGGTAATCTTGTGGCGGTGATCTCCAATGGCACGGCCATCCTTGGGCTGGGCGATCTGGGGGCGCTTGCTTCGAAGCCTGTGATGGAAGGCAAGGCCGTCCTATTCAAGCGCTTTGCCGATGTGGACTCGATTGACCTCGAAGTCGATACCAAGGACGTCGACCAGTTCATCAACGCAGTCCGATACCTCGGCCCTTCCTTCGGCGGCATCAACCTTGAAGACATCAAGGCGCCGGACTGTTTCATCATTGAGCAACGCCTGCGCGAGATGATGGATATTCCGGTTTTCCACGACGATCAGCACGGCACAGCCATCATCGCCACCGCCGGCCTCATCAACGCGCTGCATCTCACGGGGCGTAGCATCAAGACCACGAAAATCGTGTGCAATGGCGCGGGCGCGGCGGCAATCGCTTGCGTCGAACTCATTAAGTCCATGGGCGTTCCAAATCAGAACGTCATTCTGGCGGACTCCAAGGGCGTTGTTTACAAGGGCCGGTCCGAGGGTATGAACCAGTGGAAATCTGCTCATGCGGTGGATACCGAGGCGCGTTCGCTTGCTGACGCAATGAAGGGCGCCGACGTTTTTTTCGGACTTTCCGTGGCGGGTGCTTTGACGCAGGACATGGTGAAGACCATGGCGCCTGACCCTATCATCTTTGCCATGGCCAATCCTGATCCTGAAATCACCCCTGAAGATGTGGCGAAGGTTCGGCAGGATGCCATAATGGCCACGGGCCGCTCTGACTACCCGAACCAGATCAACAACGTCCTCGGCTTTCCCTATATCTTCCGTGGGGCGCTCGATGTGCGGGCCCGCACGATCAACGAAGAGATGAAGATCGCCGCCGCGGAGGCTTTGGCAGGCCTTGCACGGGAAGACGTGCCGGATGAAGTCGCGGCCGCCTATCACGGTTCGCGGCCGAGTTTTGGCCGCGACTATCTGATCCCCGTTCCGTTCGATCCGCGCCTGATCTCCACCGTCCCCGTGGCGGTTGCCAAGGCAGCCATGGAAAGCGGCGTTGCCCGGCGCCATATCGCGGATCTCGCAGATTATGCTCATACGCTATCAGCCCGGCTCGATCCGATCGCGGGAACGCTACAAAGCGTATTCGGCAAGGTTCGCGTGTCGCCCAAGCGCGTGGTCTTCGCCGAGGGCGAGGAAGACCGGATGATCCGTGCCGCCAACAGTTTTGCCAGCGCAGGCCTCGGTCGCGCCATTCTCATTGGCCGCGAAGCTGAAATAGAGAAGACGCTGGCGAGCGGTGCACTTGAACTCAATGAGAACGTTGAAATCTCAAATGCGCGGGTGTCCGATCGTAACGTCGATTACGCCAATTTTCTCTATGACCGCCTGCAGCGGAACGGGTTCCTGTTTCGAGACTGCCAGCGCATGGTGAATCAGGACCGCAATGTATTTGCTGCCTGCATGGTGGCGATGGGCGATGCCGATGCGATGGTGACGGGCCTGACCCGCAACTTCTCGCTTGCACTCGACAATGTGCGGCAGGCCATTGACCACCGGCCCGGCCATCGCCCAATCGGCGTCTCCATGGCGCTCGTCCGTGGGCGGACGGTTTTCATAGCGGACACGTCGATTCATGAACTGCCGTCAGCGGAAGAACTGGCTGACATCGCGCAGGAAGCGGCAGGGGTCGCACGCCGCTTTGGTTATGAACCCCGCGTTGCCTTTCTCTCCTATTCGACCTTCGGCTATCCACGCGGCGAGCGCGCTGAATATGTGCGCCACGCTGTTCGCGTTCTTGATAACCGTCATGTCGATTTCGAGTATGATGGCGAGATGACAGCGGATGTGGCCCTCTCGCGTGAGGCGATGGCTCTTTATCCGTTCTGCCGCCTGACGGGGCCCGCCAACGTGCTGGTAATGCCTGCAGCGCATTCCGCTTCGATATCCACCAAGATGTTACAGCAACTGGGTGGTGTTACCGTGGTGGGGCCGCTGCTTACTGGCCTCGACAAGCCGGTACAGATTTCATCCATGTCTGCCACCGCGTCCGAGATCCTTAACCTTGCAGCCATCGCAGCCTATGACATCAACCGTTAGGCTGTCCAAAATGCGCGAAGTAACGCGCATTGATGGCTGACACAGGCAGAATGATCAGCACGTCGGTGGTGTTGAACTGTGGGTCTATGACAGCGCCTTCGCCGATGTAGCAGCCGAGGCGGAGATAGCCCTTGATGAGCGGCGGCAGGTCTTTGAGTGCCCGCCGCTGATCCAGTTCTGCTTTTGGAATGCGGTTCATTTCGACGTATCGGGAAGGAAGCGCGCGCACGTTCCATTCGGGCGGGGGCGCTGCCTGGGCCAGGAAGCTCAAGGCAAGTGCATGTTGATCCGGGTTGGTACCCTCGAGGCTGGCGCAGCCCAGCATCACGTGCAAGTCATGGGCTCGCACATAATTCCAAATTCCTTGCCAAAGCAGTTCCACGACAGGTTTGGTGCGGTAGGGTTTCAGCACGCAAGAACGCCCAAGCTCCAGAAAGCGCAGGTCTGGGTGGGCGCGGATCAAGGGTGCGATGTCGAATTCCCCTGCAGTATAGAAACCGCCATGAGCTTCCGCCACCTCCTGCCGGAGCAAGCGATAGGTGCCGATCAGTTCGCCGTCGGCGAGCATGATCCCATTTTTGCTGGAAGCTTCGCGCTGCACGACGATGAGATGATCGCAGATTAAATCAAAGCTGTCCTCGTCAATCCGCTGTGCGGCCGCTTCACCCTGCGGTATTGCTCTCAGTTCCTCATAGAACACGTGATAGCGCAGCCGTTGGCAGGCCTTGATCTCCTCAGCGCCCTGCGCCTGGCGCAAGATGAGGCTGCCCCGTTCGATGTGGATATGTGGCTTGTCCTGCAGTGGCTCTCTCCTGGACTGTATCTGCCACAGACACCGGAATTATGAAAGTTCCGTGACGCGCCTTACGCAGCCTGGGACATGATCAGCCGGGCGATCGCCTCTTCGAGATCCTGCCTGTCGAAAGGTTTGGAAAGGTGCCCGTCCATGCCTGCCTTCAGGCACTCGGCTATGTCTTCCTTCTGGGCATTCGCAGTGAGAGCGAGGATAGGTAGTCGCGGACTTGCGGACTGCGCCTCGCGCCATCGGATGCGGCGTGTCGTTTCAAGTCCGTCGAGCACAGGCATTTCAACATCCATGATCACGAGATCGGCTTTTGCTCCTGCGGCGAGGTGGTCCAGTACTTGTTCACCAGTTACCGCATGGCTCACGCTGTAACCTTCGCGCTTCAGCATGGTCTGGGCCAGAAGTGCGTTCACGGGGTTGTCTTCGGCAAGCAGCACATGCAGTGGCCGTTGCCGTCGTTCGGTGGCTGCAATGTCGCGCATTTCCTGGACGGCGCTGGCGATTACCCCCTCGTCCTTCAGCGTCATCAGGCGCAGCAGCGATTGTCGCCGGAATGGTTTGAGAAGATAACCTGAGAAAGGCTCCAGGAGCAGGTCAGCATATTGCCGGCGCTCTTCGGCCCGCATCATCACGAAAATCGGCCGTGTGGGAAGGGTTGGGCTGTGACGCCAGTTCCGCAGCGTATCGGCATATTCGCAGTCGCAGATGATACCAGCAAGCCCCGTCTCATGGGAAAGCATGTCCGCCAGTTCCTGTGCTCCATGCAGGAAGCGGACATCCGCACCGCCTTCCTCAAGCGTTTGACGGATGTGCTCGGCTGTGATGGAAGGCCGGGCTGCCAGCAGATAACTCCGCCCCTCAAGCGGTGCCCGGCGATCACATGCGGACGCTGGCTCAAGCGGAAGGGTAACGATGAATTGAGCACCCGCGCCGGATGCGGATGTTACTCTGATGCTGCCGCTCATCGCCTCGATCAGCTTTCTTGAGATCGAGAGCCCTAGCCCGGTGCCGCCGAACAGGCGGCGTGTGTCGTCGTTGGCTTGGGTGAACTCCTCGAAGATCCTCTGTTGTTCGGATTCTGTCATGCCGATACCGGTATCGCTCACCGTGATGCATAGCTTACCTGTATCATCCAGTTCAGCTTTCAGTGCGACGCCACCCTGGGCGGTGAATTTGATCGCATTGCCACTGAGGTTCAGCAGCACCTGCCGCAACCTTTTTTCGTCTCCCATGACCTGGGCAGGAAGCCGGTTGGAAGTGAAGCATGAAATCTCGATGCCTTTGGCATGCGCGCGCGGTGCGAGGAGTTCGGTAACCGACTCGATCAAGGCGGCGAGATCGAAAGGCTCCTTCACCAGTGCCACGCCATCACGCTCTGCCATGGACCCGTCCAGCAATTCATCGACGATGGAAAGCAGTGCGCGCGCTGAGGCTTCGGCCGTCTTGGCATAGTTGCGCTGCTCGGGTGAAAGCGGAGTTTCGAGCAAAAGCCCGATCATACCGATGATACCGTTCATTGGGGTGCGGATTTCATGGCTGGTGATTGCCAGAAACCGCGACTTTGCGATGTTCGAGGCTTCAGCCTTGTGGCGTGCATCCTCGAGCGCTGCGGCCGCAGTTGCCAGCGCAGCGAGCCTGCGCCTTGTGCCCCGCCGCCAGAAGAACAGGCCAAACGCTACCCCGACAGACAAGATAAGGCCTGCGACGGCAAGTCCGAGAACGGGTGTGGTGGGGCTTGGGGAATATGTCATGGTCACGCTGAGGCCAGTCACAAGCAGTACCAGCACTGTAACTGCCACGATCGCGCCATAACCAACTTCGGGTCGCGCGAGATCTTCCATCGCCTGAGTCAGGCGGGGGTTCTGTTGGTGGTCTAGCTGATCCTTCCTTGCCATGCCAGTTCCATGCCACGGCAGGATTGCAAAAGCCTTACGGGCTGGGGAGATGGTAAACGGAGGGTTAATGCTTTCACGCCGCCGTCTGGAACGCGGCCAGTTTCTGCCGGTAGCTCAGCGCTTCGGCAATATGGATGCGTGACACCTGCTCGCGCTGGTCAAGGTCCGCCAACGTGCGCGCAACGCGAAGAACGCGGTGATAGCCACGGGCTGAAAGGTTCATGGCGTCGGCTGCGTCCCGGAGCAGGGTGAGGCCGTGCGCATCTGGTGTGGCGATTTCTTCAAGAAGTGCGCCATCGGCCTCGGCATTGGTGCGGAGGTTGGGCTTACTGAGCTTGATGAAGCGCTGCGCCTGAACGCGCCGGGCCGCCAGCACGCGAGCGGCCACATCGCGGCTTGATTCCTTTGGCGGCGGCAGCGTGAGGTCGGAGGCTTTCACGGCGGCAAGTTCGATCTGGATATCCATGCGGTCCAGCAGCGGACCGGAAATGCGTGCCTGATAATCAGCGGCGCATCGCGGACCTTTGCGGCACACGTGGCCGGGGCTTCCCGCGAGCCCGCATTTGCATGGATTCATCGCAGCGACCAGCTGGAAGCGTGCGGGGTAGGTAACATGGTAATTGACGCGCGCCACCACCGTTTCTCCCGTCTCCATCGGCTGGCGGAGTGATTCGAGCACGCGGGGCTGAAACTCCGGCAACTCGTCAAGAAACAGAACACCGTGGTGAGACAGTGCCATTTCGCCGGGCTTGGCGCGCAAGCCGCCGCCCACGAGTGCGGGCATGCTGGCGGAGTGATGTGGTGCGCGGAATGGCCTCTGTTGCGACAGCTGGCCATTGCTGAGTTCACCTGCGAGTGAGGCGACCATGCTCACGTCCAGCATTTCGCGCGAATCCATCTGGGGCAGGATGGACGGCAGCCGCTGCGCCAGCATGGACTTGCCAGCACCCGGTGGTCCAACCATCAAAAGGTGATGGCCCCCCGCCGCTGCAACTTCCAGCGCGCGTTTGCCCATTTCCTGGCCCTTGACGTCCTGCAGGTCTGGCAGGCGTTCTGCTTCGCGCGCGATGACAGGCTTCGGCCGCGTCATCACCTGCGTGCCCTTCACATGATTGATGAGCTGGATGAGGTTTTCAGGCGCAAGGATATCTGCATCCTCTCCCGCCCAGGCGGCTTCCGGGCCTGAGGCCTTGGGGCAGATCAGCCCCATGCCCCTCCCGTTGGCGGCAATTGCTGCGGGCAGAATGCCTGAGACGCCGAGAATGGCGCCATCCAGCGCCAGTTCTCCCATTACCACATAGCGGGTCAGAAAATCCTGTGGAACGATACCGAGGGCGGAGAGGACCGCCAGGGTGATTGGCAGGTCGAAGTGGCTACCTTCCTTGGGCAGATCGGCGGGGGAGAGGTTGACGACGAGACGCTTGCCCGGCAGTGCAAGCCCAATGGCATGCAGCGCAGCGCGCACACGCTCCCGGCTTTCGGCTACGGCCTTGTCGCCCAAGCCTACGACATTGAACTGCACCAGACCGGAGAGAAACTGCGCCTGAACATCAACAGCCACCGCCTCGATGCCCTGGAACGCCACCGTCGCTGCCCGTGAAGTCATGTCCGCCTCTCCTGAACTTGACGCTACAGGAACAAATCGGCGGTCGTCAAGAACAATTGGCGAACAGCTCTACCCTTGCGTGCTGTCCCATGTTGTGTCGTTACGGCGCGCGCTGACATTGCGGGCGTTGATGCGCACCCGCTTCACCCGTCGCGGGTCCGACTCAAGGATCTCGAATTCAAGGCCGCTATGATGGCGGATGATCTCACCGCGCGTCGGAACGCGGCCCGCAATCTTGAAGATGAGGCCAGCCAGCGTATCCGCCTCTTCTTCTTCGTCTTCAGGGAGCAGGTCAACGCCGAGCAGTTCTTCAAGCGAGGATAGATCAACCCGGCCATCGGCCGCATAGATATTGTCCTCAATGGGCTTGATTTCGAGATCCTCATCCGTGTCGTGCTCATCGGAGATGTCGCCGACGATCACCTCGACAAGGTCCTCGATTGAGACCAACCCTTCAGTACCACCATATTCATCGATGACAATGGCGAGATGCGTGTGGCTGGCCTGCATGCGAACCAATAGGTCAGTTGCCGGCATAGATGGCGGAACGAACAGAACTTCGCGATTGAGGCCCGCTTGCTTCACAGGGATCGCCAACGTTGAGCCAGCAATGTTGAGACCAGGCAGCGGAACTCTATCAGAGCGATCGGAATTGTGGGCGTCTTCAACTCCGGAGCCGTGCTGCTTTCGCGAGCCACGAGCCGCCATCCAGCGCAGAAAGTCCTTTACATGGATCATGCCGGTCACGCCATCGAGCGTCTCGTGATAGACTGGCACGCGGGAATGATTGGCCTCGATGAACTTCTCCAGGAGGTCCTGCATCGAGTCAGTTTCATCAATTGCCACGATGTCCACACGCGGCACCATGACGTCATCCACCCGCAGGCTCGAAAACTCAATGATGTTCAGCATCATCGACTTCGCCTCACGGCCGACGGTCTCGCCCGGATTTTGCGCCTCGTGGCTTTCGATTGCGCCTTCAAGGCTCTCGCGCAGTCCCACATCTCGGTTGCGGCCGAAACGGCTTCTCAACCGATGCCAGAGGCTTTCCTGCCCTTGTCCTGGGCTTGTGCCGCTACTCGAATGGTCAGTGTCACTCATATGGATTGGAAATTCCCAGTCCTTTCAGGATGCCGGTTTCGAGTCTCTCCATCTCTTCAGCGTCATCATCCGTCTCGTGATCATAGCCGATGAGATGTAGTGTGCCGTGAACAATAAGGTGGACTGTATGGTCGCGCAATGTCTTGCCCTGCTCGACCGCTTCCCGCGAGATCACACCATAAGCCAGCACAATATCGCCCAGCGGGCGTGGTTCGCCCTCGGGAAGTGGCATGTCTTCCGCAGTCGGAAAAGAAAGTACGTTGGTCGGGCTACCCTTGCCGCGCCATTCGGCATTGAGCTCGGCGATGGCAGCATCGTCCGTGAAGAGCAGGGAAACCTCGCATCCGCTGACATCCTCATTTGCTGCAACCAGAGCGGAGGCTACAGCCTGACGAACCACATCCTCGAAGTCCGCAAGGGATGGCCAGGACTCGTTTTCGACCTCAATCGAAACAATCATTTCTTTTGCTTGGGTGCCTTCTTGTCATAGGCAGCCACGATGCGTCCGACCAGCGCATGACGCACAATATCGGCATTGCTGAAGCCAACGGCTTCCACCCCCTTCACGCCCTTGAGGATCGATACGGCATCGGAGAGGCCCGACGTGATGCCCGATGGCAGGTCTACCTGGGTGGGATCTCCCGTCACTACCATGCGGCTGCCTTCGCCAAGGCGGGTGAGAAACATCTTCATCTGTTGTGGCGTCGTGTTTTGAGCCTCATCCAGAATGATGAAGGCGGAGGACAGCGTGCGCCCGCGCATGAAGGCGAGCGGTGCTATTTCGATCTGGTTTTCGGAAATTCCCTTTGCAACCAGGCTCGCTGGCATCATGTCATACAGCGCGTCATAGAGTGGACGCAGATAGGGATCGACCTTCTCCTTCATATCGCCCGGAAGAAAGCCCAGCCGCTCCCCTGCTTCCACGGCGGGGCGCGAGAGCACAATGCGGTCCACCTCGCCATTCATCAGCGCTTCAGCGGCGCAAGCAACCGCAAGATAGGTTTTGCCCGTTCCTGCTGGCCCGATGCCGAAGACGAGTTCGTTGCGGCGGATGGCTTCGATATAGGCCCCCTGCATTGGCGTACGGGCCATCACCAGCTTGCGGCGCGTGCGGATCGCGCCACCGGGGATGTTCGTCTCTTGCGCTTCGCGCATGCGGATCGCCCCTTCCACTTCGCCCTTGGTGATGTCGAGGCCGCGGCGGGCGCGGTTGTAGAGTGCCATCAAAACATCGCGGGCGGCATTGCGGCCCTGTTCGCCTCCGCGCACTGACAGGCGGTTGCCGCGTGGAGTGATGTCGATGCCAAGGCGGTGTTCGAGAATAGCAAGGTTTTCATCATGCTCGCCACAGAGCAAGGACAACAGCCGGTTGTCATCGAAGGACAAGGTGAGAATATCCGAATCTTCTGACCGAGCAGCCTTCTCGCTGGCGGGCTGAGCCACTGTAACGGGCGGATTCAAGGACGGCATTCTCCACAGATTGTGTTTACGGATGATAATGGCCCGAAAGAGTGTTCGTTCCAACCCCCGTTATATGGGTATCCACGATCCTTCCGATAAGAGATTTCTCGGCCTGAAGGTGGACGGATTGCAGATAGGGCGAGCGCCCAACCAGTTGCCCGGCATCGCGCCCCGGCTTTTCGAGCAGAATGGGAACGGTCCTCCCGAGCATAGCAGTGTTAAAGGCCATCTGTTGGGAATGGATCAGGGATTGAAGCGCCTGAAGCCTTGCGGATTTCTCGGACTCGGAGATCTGATTATCATGGCCAGCGGCCGGGGTGCCGGGACGGGGTGAGTATTTGAAGGAGAACGCACTGGCGTAGTTTACCTGCCGGACGAGCTCAAGTGTCGACTCGAAATCTTTTTCTGTTTCGCCCGGAAAACCAACGATAAAGTCTCCTGACATCGCTATGTCAGGCCGCGCCTTGCGGATCTTTTCGACCAGTCGCAGGTAATGTTCTGCCGTGTGGCCGCGGTTCATGGCCTTCAGAACGGCATCGCTTCCCGACTGCACCGGCAGATGCAGGTAAGGCATCAGCTTGGAGTTTTCGGCATGGGCGGCGATGAGGTCTTCTGTCATGTCGCGCGGGTGACTCGTCGTATAGCGGAGTCTCTTGATGCCCTCGATGCGTGACAGTTCCGTAACGAGCCCGGCAAGGCCCAAACTATCCCCGCCATGATAGGCGTTGACGTTCTGCCCGAGCAGAGTGAGCTCCCTCACGCCCTGCGCCGCCAACTTGCGGGCCTCGGTCAGGATCTGTTCGAGAGGCCGTGAAAATTCTGCGCCGCGCGTATATGGCACCACACAGAAGGTGCAGAACTTGTCACACCCTTCCTGCACGGTGATAAAGGCGGCGACTCCCCGTTTGGGCAGGGCTTGCGCGTTGAGGCCTTCGAACTTGTCTTCCGCCGGAAACTCCGTTTCGACGATGAGTTTTTCCCCTGCCCGCTTGCGCGACAGAAGTTCCGGCAGCCGGTGGTAGGTTTGCGGTCCGAAGACCAGGTCAACCATAGGGGCGCGCCGAATGATCTCCTCTCCCTCGGCCTGCGCCACGCAGCCGGCGACGGCAATAAGCATCTCGCCGCCCTGCTCCGCCTTCGCCTGTTTCATCTTCCGCATCTTACCAAGTTCGGAGTAGACTTTCTCTGCCGCCTTCTCGCGGATGTGGCAGGTGTTGAGGATGACAAGGTCTGCCTCCTCCGGGTTTGGCGTTTCGGCATAGCCCAGAGGAGAGAGCACATCACGCATGCGCTCGCTGTCATAGACATTCATCTGGCAGCCATAGGTCTTGACGAAGACCTTTTTCGGGGCACTTTCCATGGTGTTAGCCCTCTAGACCATTTTGGCCGGGTGGTGAAGCGCGGCGGTAAGCCCCTTTCGTACCTGCTCTTCCGCATGCCATGCCAACGCTTTCCGGTTGACTGCGCCGCTCAGGGAAAGAACTGGGTGGCAGATGACCGTCACCTCGATGGGGCCGGCCTCCAACGCGCCGAGAAGATGTGGTGCGAGATCCATGTCGCCATACCAGGCATAGCAGGGCATCCGCCTGCGCGTCATCGGCAGATTCCACTGGCCATTGTAGGCAAGCGTCACTGGCTGAACCAGTACGCCTTCAATGTTCGCTGCCCCGAAAAAAGAACTCTTGAAAGGCAGGACGCGGCGGCCATCGCTTGACGTTCCCTCCGGAAACAGAACCAGGCTGTCACCAGCCTTCAGCCGCTCTTGCATTTCATCGCGGGAATTGCCGGTGGCATGACGCCGGTTCCGGTCCACGAAAACGGTGCGCTGGAGCCGCGCGAGGCTGCCGAAAAAGGGCCAGCCATTCACTTCCGTTTTTGCCGTGAAAGAGATGGGTGCAATTGCACTGAGCACGACGATGTCGAGCCAGCTCACATGATTGCTGACGATGAGCAGGGGGCCGGCATTTGGTGGCTTGCCAAGTACATTCAGCCTGACGCCCAGAATGCGGCAGACAAGGCGATGGTAGTACATGGGAAACTGCCGGGCCATTGACGGCCAGAACCAGAGGAAGAGTTGTTGCAGGGGCATCAGCGGCACGGTGAGCCCGGCGAACCCCGCGAGGACCATCCAAGGCCTGATCCGCCTCACGCGAGAAGGTCCCGCCGCATCACGATGGCGTCTTCCACGCCCCCGTTGCGCTTGTAATACCCCTTGCGGCGGCCTGCCTCCGCAAATCCGAAATCACGGTAGAGCGCCTGCGCCGCCGTATTGGAGGCAGCGACCTCCAGATAGACGTGACGCACACCTTTCGCAGCGAGGCTGGCCAAATGATGAGCCAGCAGTTTTTGGGCCGCGCTTCGCCGCTGCGACTGCAGCCTTGTCCCGATGGTGATGATTTCGGCCTCATCCGCCGCTGAGCGTGTGAGAATGAAAGAGACTGGCTCGTCAAGCTCGACAGCAATCTCGGCCGCAGCACCGGGCATGTTCAGCAGGTCTTCGAATGCACCTGCCGTCCAGCCTTCGGTGAAGGATTGGTGGTGCAGTTCAGCGAGCAGCGGAGCGGCTGGCAGCGTGGCGGCCTCGAAACGGAGGTCGCTGATTTTCCGCAGTGGAGATATTTGCGGTTTCGCGTCCGGCGCGCGGAGATAGAGCGGCGATGGCATGGGGCCGGGCAGGGCGGTGGCGGCCAGCCTCGCAAACCGGGATGCAATCGGAAGAATGCTCGCGCGGGAGGCTATGAGGTCAGTTCTTTGGCTCGCTGCAATCACTGCGGAGGCGGCCGTGCCGAGCACCACCGACCCGGGTGGAAGGCCCTTGGCCGCTCCGTCTGCGGTGTCTATCCCCGGGCCTGACACGAGCGTATGGTCCGCATCAAACCGCGCCATATAGACTTCCTCATTCCGCGCATCTGAAACGACAAGAAGGGACCTGCCTTCGGGTTCATTCGTGGCGATGGCTGACAGGCTGTCGATCCCCACTACAGGTATACCCAGTGCCAGGCCAAGCCCCCGCGCGAAAGAAAGTCCAATCCGCACGCCGGTGAACGTGCCGGGGCCAGTGGTGACGGCAATTCGGTCGATCTCTGAAAAGGAAAACCCGGCACCCGTCATGACCTTCGCGACCATCGGTGGCAGGGCCTCGGCATGGCCGCGCTCCATCGGCTCATACGCCTCCGCCAGAGGCAGGTCGTTTTCCGTGTCAATGACGGCGGCCGAGCAAGCTGCCATCGCTGTGTCGAGGCTCAGGATCTTCATGAAGAGGCGTGATAGGCCGCGTCAGCGACTTCCGTCAAACAGCGCGGACTTCGCTTACCTCCGGAACGAAATGGCGGAGAAGGTTCTCGATGCCATGTTTCAGCGTGGCGGTGGAAGAAGGACAGCCCGCACAGGAGCCCTTCATGTTGAGATAGACGATGCCTTCGCGGAAACCATGGAAGGTGATGTCGCCGCCATCCTGCGCCACAGCCGGGCGCACCCGCGTATCGAGCAACTGCTTGATGGTGGCGACGATCTCGGCATCGCCCTCGTTGAAAAACTCTTCGGCATCATTGGCCGGTTTCGGCGTTTCCCCCAGCAGCATGGGTGCGCCGGAGAGGTAATGGTCCATGATGAGGCCCAGAATCGAGGGCTTCAGATGCTGCCATTCGGCATTCGTTTTTGTGACAGTGATGAAGTCCTGACCCAGGAAGACACCGGAAACGCCCTTCACGGTGAAGAGCTTTTGGGCCAGCGGCGCTTCTGCTGCTGCTTCGGCGTCGCGATACTCGCGCGTGGCGCCCGGCAGCACGGGCTTTCCCGGCAGGAACTTCAGGGTGGCGGGATTAGGCGTGGCTTCCGTCTGAATGAACATGTCCGATTCCTCTCGTCGGATTTATATAGACCAGTTTAGAATCATTTCAAATTATTGTGGTACGACCCATAATTGAAATCTCAGGAGACGATGAAACCGACGATTTCACGCGCCTTCCGGACGATGGGTACCGCGATGGCGCGAGCCCGGGCAGAGCCGTCCTTCAGCACGCTTTCCACATAGGCGCGGTCGCCCTGCAGGCGCTTGGTCTCGTCACCCACAGGCCCCAACTTCGTTACGGCAAGGTCCGCCAGCGCATTCTTGAACACAGAGAATTGTCCGCCGCCATATTGCGCCAGGACCTTCTCCACGCTCTCGCCCGAGAGCGCGGCATAAATTCCGGTGAGATTGTTAGCCTCTGGGCGACCCTTTAGCCCCTCCGTCTCACTCGGAAGCGGTTCTGTGTCGGTCTTGGCCTTGCGGACTTTTCTGGCAATGGTGTCCGCATCATCCGTCAGATTGAGGCGGGAGAGATCGGATGGGTCCGACTTCGACATCTTCTTGGTGCCGTCGCGCAGGCTCATCACGCGGGTTGCGGGGCCGGTGATATAGGGCTCGGGCGGCACGAAGAATATGCCATCCTCAAAGCCTGCCGCCTTGATGGCATCGGCGTAATCGATGTTGAACTTGTTGGCGATGTCGCGCGCCAGTTCGAGGTGCTGCTTCTGGTCCTCGCCCACAGGCACATGGGTGGCGTGATAACCGATGATGTCGGCTGCCATCAGGACAGGATAGGTATAGAGACCAACAGAGGCTGCTTCCTTGTCCTTGCCGGCCTTTTCCTTGAACTGCGTCATGCGGTTCAGCCAGCCAATGCGGGCGACGCATCCCAAAATCCATGCCAGCTCGGCATGTTCCGCCACCTGAGACTGGTTGAAGATGATGCTCTTTTTCGGATCCAGCCCGCAGGCCAGATAGGCCGCCGTCACATCCACAATGGCCTTTTTAAGCTCGGCCGGGTCCTGCCATACGGTGATGGCGTGCATGTCCACCACGCAGTAGATGCACTCATGCGTATCCTGCATGTGGATCCAGTTCAACATGGCGCCGAGGTAATTGCCGAGATGCAGATTACCGGTCGGCTGCATGCCGGAAAACACGCGCGGAACGAACTTGGACATGAAGAACCCCTGTAGCCCGAAAATCGGGCTGCTTATGCCTGTAAAACCCATGTCTGAAAAGAGGTTCGGATCAGGCTTGCCATTCTCTGGCCTACCGGGTCTAAGACGGGACATGCCAGAGCTTCCAGAAGTGGAAACCGTTATGCGGGGCTTGAAGCCCGTGCTCGAGGGCCGCCGCATCGAGAGCGTCGCCTTGAGGCGGGACGGGTTGCGCTTTCCTTTTCCGCCGGGCTTTGCCGAAAGTTTGTCCGGCCGGAGGGTTACCGGTCTTTGGCGGCGTGCCAAATACATTCTAGCGAGCCTGGACTCAGGCGACACTCTGCTCGTTCACCTGGGGATGACAGGGCGGTTCACCGTGTTCTCACCCAATGGACCCCGCAATCTGGGTGAATTCTACTTCGAAACTGCGTCGGGCGAGGGGGGCGATGGCCCGCATGACCATGTCGTCATTACCCTCGAGGGCGGTACCCGCGTCATCTATACTGATCCTCGCCGGTTCGGCATTATGGATGTGTTTCCCGATGGGCATGCCGCTGATCACAAGCTGCTGCGCGGGATCGGGGTAGAGCCCTTGGGCAACGCCTTCAATGAGGCCTATCTGGCAGAGCGGTTCCGCGGCAAGGTAGCGCCACTCAAATCCGCCCTGCTCGACCAGCACATCATTGCCGGGCTTGGCAACATTTATGTCTGCGAGGCGCTATTCCGAGCCGGCTTGTCGCCGCGCCGCAAGGCCCGCACGCTCATCCGAAAAAAGGGTAATGATCCGCGGCTTTCGGATCTTGTCTGTCACATCCGGGAGGTTCTGAGCGAGGCGATTGCGGCAGGCGGGTCAACGCTGCAGGATTTCGCTCATACCGATGGCGCGGCAGGTGAGTTTCAGCAGCGCTTCCTCGTTTATGACAGGGAGGGGGAGCCCTGCACGAAATGCTGCTCACCAATCGAAAGGCTTGTGCAATCAGGCCGATCCACCTTTTATTGCCGGACATGTCAAAGTTAGGATGGTTTACATGGCCTATCAGAACATCATCGTCGAAACCAAGGACAAGGTGGGGTTGGTTACGCTGAATCGCCCGCAAGCCTTGAACGCGCTGAATGAGGCGCTGATCGCTGAGTTGAATGAAGCTCTGAGTGCCTTTGAAGCTGATCCCGCGATTGGCTGCACGGTGATCACCGGTAGCGAGAAGGCCTTCGCCGCAGGGGCGGATGTGAAGGAGATGGCGGAAAAAACCTACATCAGCTCCTACCTCGGCCAGTTTCTCGATGGCTGGACGAGGCTTTCCGAAACACGCAAACCCGTGATCGCTGCCGTGTCAGGTTTCTGTCTCGGTGGCGGGCTGGAACTTGCGATGATGTGCGATCTGATTATCGCCTCTGAAACCGCGAAATTCGCATTGCCCGAAATCACCCTCGGCATCATGCCAGGAGCGGGCGGCACGCAGCGGCTGCCCCGCTTCATTGGCAAGGCCAAGGCGATGGACCTGATCCTCACCGGCCGCATGATGGATGTGGCGGAAGCGGAACGTTCGGGCCTCGTGGCGCGCGTTGTTGCGCCCGAGAAATTGCTGGATGAAGCAATGGCCGCAGCCACCAAGATCGCCTCCTACTCACAGCCCATCGTGATGATGGCCAAGGAAACGGTGAACCGCGCGCAGGAAGTCTCCCTCACCGAAGGCGCCCGCTTCGAACGCCGCCTGTTCCTGTCCATGTTTTCGACCGAAGACCAGAAGGAAGGCATGAAAGCCTTCATCGAGAAACGGAAGCCCGAGTTCAAGAACTGTTGAATCTTCAGGCGGGGTAGATCACGCCCTTCTTGACGATGATATTACCGTAGAGCCTCGGTTCGCTCGACGCCACAATGGCGAAGCATGCCTTCACCTTGTTGTAGAAGGCATCGCCCGTCAGGGGCAGGATCTTCTGCTTCGGCTCATGCTTCAGTAGCACGGCGGTGAAATCCTCGAACACCGGTTCCATGCGCCTGGGGTCGAGATAGGCAGCGGGCCGCCACACGGCCTCGGGCACCATGTCATCGACCGGCATCACCGAAAGTATGGCGTCGAGGATGCGCGGCGCGCCATGTCCATCGAGCCTGACAACACGTTTACCGTGCTCTTCGGCCGGATAATTACCGTCCACGATTGCGATTTCATCGCCATGCCCCATAGCCCTCAGGATACGGAGCAGGTCTGGGCTCAGTAGCGGATCGATTCCCTTGAGCATCAGATGGTTTCCTTGAACAGGACATTTCGGTTGATGATGAAATTGTCGAACAGGGGCAGGCTGGCAGCACCCAGTGCCCGGGCATCCGCCCCGATAGTGCCCGCGACAATGGGGAATGCGGCAATACCTTGGAGGTCGATCTTGGTCAGCGCCGCCCGAACGGAATCAACGAAGCGGCTTCGGACGGCAACAGGAACCGCACCATCGATGACGATGGCGGCACAGTCGAGCACGGCCATCACACCTGCTGCAGCGGTGGCGACCTCGAAGGCGGCGCGCTCCATCCAGCGGTCAAGAGCCTCTCCCGCGATCTGCCAGTTCGCGAGGTCCCGCCAGAGGAGTTCAGGATCGCCGCCATCGCGGATAATCTCGCGCTCCAGTGCGGCCAATGCGGTGGAGTGGACGAGTTGATCGGTTTCTCCCTGCGCGGATGTCACTGGAAAGGAAGCCAGCGCACCGGCATTCCCATTGCGTCCCAGGTAAAGGCTCCCATTGAGGACAATGCCACCGCCAATGAAGTAACCGAGATAGAAATAGGCAAAATCCTGTAACTCCCGACCACGGCCGAACAAGAGCTCAGCCGCGCAGGCCGCAGAGGCGTCATTGCAGAAGTGGATTGGCCACGGGAGCAGCCTTGCAATCTCTGCCTGCAGGTCATATTCGCGCCACGACATCATCACGTCGGCAGGCGCTCCAACATCCTCGCCCCAGTTCCACAATTCGAAGGGTGCCGCGATGCCAAGACCGCTGATCCGCTCTCTCTGGCGCGGGCTCATGCCTGAGGTGATCTCTTCAACGCCAGACATCACGAAGTCGAGAAGTTCCGCTGGTGCCGGAAACGCATAGGGCCGGTGAATGACCTGCCTCACCTGGCCTGATAGATCGAGCAGCATCAGATCGCCCGAGCGCCGCCCAACTTTGAGGCCGATCGAAAAGGCTCCTTCAGGATCGAGCTCGAAGGGCACCAGCGGTTGTCCTACCTTGCCCCGCTGCGGCGTCTTGCGCTTCAGCAATCCGTCCGCTTCGAGCTGGCGGACGATGACAGAGATGGTTTGCGCCGAAAGCCCGGTCAGTCGGGCCATTTCTGCCTTGGGCAACTGACCATGCAACCGGATGAGAGACAGGATCAGCCGTTCATTGTAGAGCCGGACGCCAACTTGCGTGGTTCCGCGCGAAAGCCCAGGGCTTTTTTCGCCCCCCGTGCCGCCGCTGGCCCACTCCATCGCCATCCCTGCTGATCCTTTTTGTGCAGCTTCGATCAGAATTCCAGCAGTGGCGGGGAAGTGTCAATCAATAAATCACGCCGGTTTACTTATTGACAGGTGCCGCTTTTTGCGTTGTGATCGGATCATGGTCCTGGACAGCCCGTGCTGCCATGCGCCTGAAAGTGTCTGAAGTTCCTATGCGGTCCAGAAAGGACCAAAAGTTAACTGGGAGGAATCACGTGAAGAATAAACTTAAAGTTGCTCTGCTCGGCGCTGCCGCCGCTGCCATTTTCTCCGCCTCGCCCGCTTATGCGGCTGGCGGCGTTTGCCTGATCACCAAGAACAACACCAACCCCTTCTTCGTGAAGATGAAGGAAGGTGCTGAAGCCAAGGCAAAGGAACTCGGCGTCGAATTCCAGGCCTTTGCCGGCAAGGTGGACGGTGACGCAGGCCCGCAGATCGAAGCCATCGAAAACTGCGTTGCCTCGGGTGCCAAGGGCATCCTGATCACCGCTTCGAACGACTCGGTCATTCCCGCCCTCAAGACGGCGCGCGGCGCCGGTGTGCTGGTGATCGCCCTCGACACCCCGATCGGTGACAAGGATGCCGCCGACTCGACGTTTGCAACCGATAACTTCGAAGCTGGCGTTCTGATCGGCAAGTGGGCCAAGGCGCAGATGGGTGATGCCGCCAAGGATGCCAAGATTGGCATGCTCAACATCAACAAGGACAATATCTCGGTGGACGTGCTGCGCGACACCGGCTTCCTCACCGGCTTCGGAATTGAAGTTCCGAACGGCAAGATCCTTGGCTCCGAAACCGACCCGCGCGTGATTGGCCACGAAACCTCGAATGCCAATCCGGAAGGCGGCCTGAAGGCGACGGAAAACCTCCTGGCCAAGAATCCTGACATGAACCTGATCTACACGATCAACGAGCCGGCTGCTGAAGGCGCCTACCAGGCGATGAAGGCTGCTGGTAAGGAAAATCAGGCGCTGATCGTCTCGGTCGATGGCGGCTGCCCCGGCGTGTAGAACGTGAAGGCGGGCATCATCGGTGCCACCTCCATGCAGTTCCCGCTGCTGATGGCGTCGCTCGGCGTTGAAGCCGTTGCCGCCTTCGCCAAGGACGGCACCAAGCCGCAGAACTCCGCTGGTCTCGACTTCTTCAACACGGGCGTGCAGCTCATCACCGACAAGCCGGTTGATGGCCTTCCCTCCGTCACCTCTGAAGAGGGCCTGAAGCTCTGCTGGGGTTGATGCCCAACAGGATCTTCTGATTTGAAAAAAGGTGGGGGCGGCTGTGATCGTCGCCCCCACACCAAGATGCGGGAAGCCAGTCAACCGCACCAACATAAAATCGGGGCAGGAACATGAGCGACAACAGTCAGCCCACCAAGTCCATATCTGACTTTGAAGCAACGCTCAGCCACGCTGACAAGTCCGTGGCCTCGTTCGAAAGCGAACACGTCACGGCGCTGCAGAAGCTGCGGCTGTTCTTGCAGGCCTATCCTGTCTCGGTTCCGATCTTCGTCCTCGTTCTGTCAGTGCTGCTGTTCGGCATTACCACCAACGGCCTGATCTTCTTGCCGGGCAATCTGTCGACAATTCTGAAGCAGATCACGCCTATCGGCATCGTGGCCATTGCCCAGACGATCATCATCCTGACGGCTGGCATTGATCTCTCGATCGGCGCCATCATGGTCTTGTCCAGCATCGTCATGGGAAAGGTTGCGGTTCAGCTTGGCGTTCCCGAACCGCTAGCCATAGCGCTGGGCGTGTTCGCCGGCGGTGCCATGGGATATTTCAATGGCCTTCTCGTTACGCGGCTCCGCTTGCCGCCGTTCATTGTAACATTGGGTACGCTTTATATTTTCCAGGCCCTGAAGCTTTGGTACTCGGGTTCGGAATCCATCCGCAATGTTGATACCGAAAACGCCGCGCCCCTTCTGATCTTCTTCGGCAAGGTGATCTCTGTCGCTGGATTTCAGATTCTCTACGGCACCATCGCCTTCCTGCTGCTTGCGTGGCTGATGTCCTATTTACTCCGGCACACGGCCTGGGGGCGCCATGTCTATGCAGTGGGTGACGATCTAAATGGTGCGATGCTTTCGGGCGTGCAGACCGATCGCGTTCTGCGCTCGGTTTATGCCGTCGCCGGGGTGATTGCGGCCTTCGGCGGCCTTGTGCTTATTGGCCGCGTCGGCGGCACCGTCACGCCACTTGCGGGTGAAACGGCCAATCTTGACTCCATCACCGCCGTGGTGATTGGCGGCACCTCGCTTTTCGGCGGGCGGGGAACCATTATCGGCACCGTGCTGGGGGCGATTATCGTTGGTGTCTTCCGATTCGGCCTTTCGCTTTCCAAGGTGGATGTGCTGTGGCAGGATTTCACCGTTGGAATCTTGATTATTGCCGCTGTGGCAATCGACCAGTGGATCCGCAAGGCATCCTCGTAATCAAGCCGTGATGGCAGAAAAGGCGGCCATAATGTCCGACGCACCCGACACCGCATCAGCTCAAAAGAGCGAACCGATCCTGACCGCTCGCAATCTTGTCAAGCGCTATGGCCGGGTTATCGCACTGGATCATGCCAACTTCGATCTCTATCCGGGCGAAATCCTTGCCGTTATCGGCGACAATGGCGCGGGCAAGTCGACCCTGATCAAGGCCCTTTGCGGCGCGGTATCACCTGATGAAGGTGAGATCAGGCTTGATGGCCAGGTGGTGCACTTCAAATCGCCACTGGAGGCGCGTAACGCCGGCATCGAAACCGTGTACCAGAACCTCGCTCTGTCGCCCGCATTGTCGATTTCGGACAACATGTTCATGGGCCGCGAACTGCGCATGCCGGGTATTTTCGGATCGCTGTTCAAGAAACTCGATCACAGGGGCATGGAGAAGATGGCCCGTGATAAACTCAATGAGCTTGGACTGATGACCATTCAGAATATTGGTCAGGCGGTAGAAACCCTTTCAGGTGGCCAGCGTCAGGGTGTCGCCGTTGCGCGCGCCGCGGCCTTCGGTTCCAAGGTCGTCATCATGGATGAGCCGACGGCGGCCTTGGGTGTGAAGGAATCCCGCCGTGTTCTGGAACTGATTCTCGACGTGAAGCGCCGTGGCCTGCCAATCGTGCTGATCTCGCACAACATGCCGCACGTCTTCGAGGTGGCGGATCGCATCCATGTGCACCGTCTGGGCAAGCGCCTCTGCACCATCAACCCGAAGGACTTCACTATGTCAGACGCGGTCGCCTTCATGACTGGGGCAAAGACACCGCCGCCCGAATTGATGGCCGCTTGAGAAGTTGTGAAGCCGCTTAACGCGGTTTCTTTCCTTCGTGCTTCAATTTATGTGCTGCTAGCGCCATCATGCGCCGGTCCCGCCATTCCGTTGCATCGGGAAGCCTGTCCAACGGCACGCGCGAGCGGCGCTCACTCTGCAGTGTCTCGCCAATCGAGGCGGGCCATGGCGTGGCGGTGGATTGACTCTCGCCCACACGGCGGATTGTCGGGCCATAGCGTTCAAGATAATCGCCCACGCCCCCTGGCGCATTGAGGTCAATGGTCTCGATTGGACCCATGAAGCTCCAACGTAGGGCAAGCCCGTCCTTCACTGTTTTGTCGAGGTCTTCCGCCGTGACATAGTCTTCAGCGATGAGGCGGAAGGCCTCATTGAGCACGGCAAGTTGAAGCCTGTTCAAAATGAAACCTTCTATCTCGCGCTTCACTGTGATGGGCGACATTGCACAACCAGCCATAAACTCTCTCGCGCGCGCAATCACATCGGGCGATGTAAAGTCTGCGCCGCAGATCTCGACAATGGGCGCCAGATGAGGCGGGTTGAGAGGGTGAGAGACCAGGCAGCGACTCCGGGTTGTCAGTGGGCTGAAGATAAGCGAGGGCAAGATCGCGGATGTCGAACTTGAGAGGATTGCATCGCCTGGAACGAGGTGCTCGGCCTCAGCGAAAAGGCGTTGCTTGGGGTCGGGGCGTTCGGTGATGTTCTCCTGCACAAAGCCCACACCGGCCAACGCGGTCTCAAGCGTAGCAGCGGCGGCTATCCGAGAGATGACGCGGGCCGGATCGTCAATTAGTCCAGCTTCAGCCATCTCAGGAACGGTACGCGTGATGTGCGCCAGAGCCTTTTCGGTCTGCACCTGATCCTGGTCCCATAGTTTTACCTCATGGCCGCCGCGCGCGAAGACCATGGCCCAGGAGCGGCCGATGAGGCCGGCACCGAGAACGGCGGTCTTCATGCCGGCACCGGCGCATCATGGCGGAGCAGTCCTTCCGCCTTGAGATCCTTCCACAATGCCTTTGGAAGTTTTACGCCCATGGTGGCTGCATTGAGTGCCACTTCCCTGGCGCTTGCGCCGCCTGGAATGACAGTGACCACCTGAGGATGATGAAGCGGGAAGCGCAGGGCAGCTTGCGCCAGTTTCACCTTGTGGCGTCTGCAAACAGCTTCGATCTTCGCCACGCGTTCGAGGATGTGTTTGGGTGCTGGATCGTAATTGTACCACGCCCCCGGCTTCGGGCCGGTGGCAAGGATGCCGGAGTTGTACGGCCCACCCAGTACGATGCCGATGCCGCGTGCTTCGCAGAGCGGCAAGAAGGACCTGAGAGCTTCCTGCTCCAGCAGTGTGTAGCGGCCGGCAAGAAGGAAGATGTCGAAGTCACCTGCCTTGGCCAGCGTCTCGCATACTTCCCATTCGTTCACACCTGCGCCGAACGCCTTGATCACCTTCTCGGATCGCAGCTTTTCAAGCGCCTTGTAACCGCTTTTTAGAATGGTCTTTACATGCGCATCGCGCGCCGACGTGGACTTGTGGGTGAATACATCAACGTCATGGATGAAAATGATGTCAATTGAGTCGATGCCCAGGCGTTCCAGCGAAAACTCGATCGAGCGCATGAAGCCATCATAGCTGTAGTCATAACGCTCCTTGCGCGACGGGGTGTTGAAAAACTTGCCGATACCGGTACGGTCTTTTGGATCGCACACATCGAGTAGCCTGCCGACCTTGGTGGAGAGCACATAGTCCTTGCGCCTCTTGCCATAAAGAAAGCGATTGAGGCGGCTCTCGGAGAGACCGAGCCCATAAAGCGGGGCTGTATCAAAATAGCGGATGCCGGCCTTCCACGCTGCCTCCAGAGTATTCTGAGCCTCTTCTGGGTCTACGGGCCGATAGAGTCCACCCACAGGTGCTGTGCCAAATCCCAGTTCTGTGAAGATGATGTTTTCTCCCGAGGGCGCTTTGAAGTTGCGCTTCTTCATTTCTCTCTGACTCCCATGGTGTTGAGGTCTGCAAAAAGTTCCGGCGTGGCCCGTGCAAATGATTCGAGCTCCGCCATTACGGCATCGAGGTGGTGGTGCATCGCCTGGGCTGCAGCCTCGCTGTTTTGCTCCGTGAGCGCGGCAACAATGGCCTTGTGTTCGGCAAGAGTCAGGCCAAGGCGGCGGCGCGTGTTGAGGAGGCGGCGGATGCGGTCCAGCGCAAGCCGTGCAGTTTCGACCGCAGCGCGTACCCGCCCGAAGCCGAGGTGGTCCTGCAGAGCGGCATGGAAGGCCAGGTCGAAGTCATGAAAACCCTTGACGTCTTGCGCCTCGATGGCGGCCTGCTGATAGCGGAGGTTGGTGTTGAGGTGTTCAACGAGCCCGGGCGGAATGTTCCGTGCAATGACCCTCACCGTTTCTGTTTCCAGCGCCCGGCGCAGGAACATGGTCTCGCGTGCATCCGAGATCTTGATGCGTGCGACGCGGGAGCCACTCTGCGGGATAATGTCCACCAGGCCCTCAGCTGCCAGCCGGTTCAACGCCTCCCCGACCGGGAAACGGGAGACGCCAAGGCGTGCAGCAATGGCTTGTTTGTTCAGGAATTCGCCAGGTTTCAGGTCCAGCTGCACTATAGCCTCTCGAAGGGCCACGTAGACGCGGCCCGTCGCCCCGCCCTTCGGCATCGATTGGCCGAGGCCCAGAAATTCATAGGTGACGATGGAATCTGGCATGCTAACATGTTAGTGAATTTCTTATC
This sequence comes from Hyphomicrobiales bacterium, assembly GCA_040383265.1. Taxonomy (GTDB): domain Bacteria; phylum Pseudomonadota; class Alphaproteobacteria; order Rhizobiales; family Aestuariivirgaceae; genus Aestuariivirga. The sequence continues at coordinate 13,957 of JBEIDW010000003.1, read as the reverse complement.
CCGGGCCAACCCCCTCCCTGCCATTCAAGAGAGTTTTGCCATGGTCACAGCCGTTCCCAAATCGCCCCGCATGCTTCGCCTCTCGCCGGACGACAATGTTCTTGTCGCCATCGATACTGTCGAAAAGGGTGCCGCAACCCCTGAGGGCATCACCGCGCTGGACCGGATCGGAAAGGGCCACAAGATGGCCTCGGCAGGCATCAAGGCGGACGAGGCCGTCCGGAAATTTGGCCAGATCATCGGCTTCGCCAAGCAGGACATAGCGCGCGGCGCGTGGGTTCATGAACACAACACCGGCGTGCATGACTTCGCCCGGGACTACGCCTTTGCCCAGGATGCAAAGCCCGAAGACATCCTGCCGCTTTCACAGCAAGCTACCTTTCAGGGCATCCGCCGCGCCAATGGCAAGGTTGGCACGCGCAACTATATTGGCGTACTGACCTCCGTGAACTGCTCTGCCACAGTCGCGGGCTTCATCGCCGAGGAAGTGAAGCGTTCCGGAATGCTGGACGATTATCCCAACATCGATGGTATCGTTGCACTCAAGATGGATAATGGCTGCGTCATTGATTACCGCGGCGCGATCTTCGACATCCTCAAGCGCACGGCTTGGGGATATGCGACGAACCCCAATATGGGTGGTGTCCTCATGGTGGGGCTGGGCTGCGAAGGCTTTCAGATCCCGCGCTTCAAAGAAGCCTATGGAGTAACAGAGAACGAATTGTTCCGTACCATGACGATCCAGGAAACCGGTGGTACGCGAAAGACTGTGGCGGCGGGTGTCGCTGCGATCCGTGAGATGTTGCCGCATGTGAATACTGTAAAGCGCGAGACCTGCCATGCCTCGGACCTCATCGTGGCGCTGCAATGCGGCGGCTCCGACGGGTATTCCGGCATTACCGCTAATCCGGCGCTCGGTGCCGCAGTGGATATTCTGGTAAGGCATGGTGGCACGGGGATTCTTTCGGAAACACCCGAAATCTATGGCGCGGAACACCTGCTCACCCGCCGTGCTGCCAATCAGGACGTTGGCGAAAAGCTCGTCGACATCATCAAGTGGTGGGAGGACTATACCAGCCGCAACAACATGGAGATGAACAATAACCCCTCTCCTGGCAACAAGCTGGGCGGTCTCACCACCATTCTCGAGAAGTCGCTCGGTGCTGCCGCCAAAGGCGGCTCAACGACCCTTCGCCACGTTTACCGTTATGCCGAGCCTGTGACAGGCAAAGGCTTTGTCTTCATGGATACGCCCGGATATGACCCGGTGGCGGCAACCGGGCAGGTGGCGGGCGGGGCCAATCTTCTGTGCTTCACCACCGGCCGCGGGTCCGCCTACGGCTGCAAGCCGGTGCCTTCTATAAAGCTCGCTACAAATTCTGATATTTATCATCGCATGATTGACGACATGGACATCAACTGTGGTGACATTCTTGACGGCGTGTCGATCCAGGAAAAGGGCCAGCAAATTTTTGACCTTATGCTCAAGGTCGCTTCCGGGCAGCACACCAAGTCGGAAGATCTGGGCTATGGTGACAATGAGTATGTGCCGTGGCATGTAGGTGCCATGATGTAATTCCTGCCTGGCGAGCCATCTTTGCACCATGTTTCCAGCAGAAAGCACCTCATGTGGCTGGGTCGGTGCGGTTTACACTGGATCAATGTAAATCTGCTATCGCCTCCGCCCGGGAGAGCCGGAAAGCATGGGCCGTTCGAAAAAGCCAAGTCGCGGAAGACAGCAGATAGAACCCTCGCTGTTTGCTGGGCGAACAGACCGGAAACCATCCCCTCCGGTTCCCACGGGCGGGCGGGAGCGCCGCCGCCCCAGCCTTCGCAGCTACCTGTTCCGTTTCGTCTTGAAGCTCTCGCTGCTGGGCGTTGTGTCGCTCCTGGCTGTCTTCGGTTACATCTGGCTTTCACTGGACAAGCAAGGCCTCCTCAAGATTCCAGAGCAGGAGCCAGGAATCCTAATTCTGGCCGCCAATGGGTCAACACTTGCTGAGCAGGGATCCTTCAACGGTGATGACGTCCGGATCAGTGATCTGCCGGACTACGTACCGAATGCCTTACTGGCAATCGAAGACCGCCGTTTCCGCAGTCATTATGGAGTGGACCCGATCGGTGTATTGCGCGCCCTGTACACCAATTATCGCGCTGGCCGCCTGGTGCAGGGTGGTTCCACTCTCACTCAGCAGCTGGCCAAGAATCTGTTCCTGACGCCGGATCGCACCATTGAGCGTAAGCTTCAGGAAGCTGTGCTGGCGGTTTGGCTGGAAACGAAATTCACCAAGGACGAAATTCTTCAACTCTATCTGAACCGAGTTTACTTCGGCGCTGGGGCTACTGGCATTGAGAAGGCGGCCCGGGCCTACTATCAGAAATCAGCCGCTGACCTGAGCCTTGCTGAAGCAGCCACACTTGCCGGTGTGGTGAAAGCTCCCAGCGCTGCAAATCCCATTTCCAATCCCAAGGCAGCGGCAGAGCGGGCAAAACTCGTCATTCAGGCCATGGTGGAGGCCGGCTTCATCACGAAAGACGATGCCACACAGACTGCCGGTCAGCCTGCTGAAGTGAGATTGCAGGGCTATATGTCGTTGCGGAATTTCGTGATTGACTGGGTGAAGGAGCAGCTTCCCGAATTCGTCAAGGATTATGATCAGTCACTGGTGGTCGAAACCACGATTGATCCGGCACTTCAGGCTCAATCTGAGCTGGTGTTGACCCAAAGCCTGAGCACCGAGGGTGTCAAGCTTCAGGCGTCCGAGGGTGCATTGGTTATGATGGATGGATCCGGCGCGGTGCTGGCGATGGTTGGCGGCAAGTCCTACAAGAAAAGCCAGTTTAACCGCGCCACGAAAGCGAAGCGTCAACCAGGCTCTGCGTTCAAACCATTTGTTTTTCTTGCCGCGCTTGAACGGGGTTTCACGCCGCAAACCCTGGAGGTGGATGAACCTGTGCGCATTGGCAATTGGCAGCCTGAAAACTATCGTAAGAAATATCTTGGCCCCGTATCTTTGGAAACCGCACTAGCGCTTTCGCTCAATACGGTGGCAGCCAAACTCGCCATGGCGGTGGGCCCGAAGGCTGTGGCAGCAGTTGCGCATCGGCTTGGTATTACATCACCCCTCGGAAATGATGCTTCAATTGCGCTTGGCACATCCGAGGTGACGCTGCTTGAGCTCACCTCCGCCTTCGTGCCGTTTTCGAATGGCGGCTATCCGGTTGCGCCCTATGTCGTCACCCGTGTCCGTACGCGTGACGGGACGGTGGTTTATGAACGCAATGGTTCTGGTTTCTCCAAAGCCATAACGGATCGTGATCTCTATAACATGAATCGCATGATGCGGCTGGTGGTGACGAATGGTACTGGCAATCGCGCCGCCTTTCCGGACTTTGATATCGCGGGCAAGACAGGCACAAGCCAGGACTACCGGGACGCCTGGTTTATTGGTTATACCAGTGAACTGATCACAGGCGTATGGGTCGGTAATGATAACAATTCGCCCACGAAGAAGGTCACTGGCGGCCTGATCCCGGCGGATATCTGGCGCGGCGTCATGGAGCCTGCACACCGTGGATTGATGCCGCAGCCGCTTCCGGGAGATCCACTGTTTGGTTCGCAGGAACCTGCCACCATTTCCGAATTGCAATATGGTGAAGGCGCAGCGGAGGAGGCTTTCGTGCCGCCGTCGCAACAGGAACGGACGGACTCACACGTTGGCGGTTTCTTTGAGAGGCTCTTCGGCCGTTCCTCGCAGAGCGTAGGCGGGAGTAGCGGTGCCACTGGCCAGGCCGCAAAGGAAACAAAAAGCAAGCTGACCCCTTATGAGCGAATGTTGCGCGCAAAGGAGCAGAGATAGGTTGCTCTCAGACAATGACCCGGTGAACCTCCTGGCCATGTTGAAGTAGCCAGTTCCGGGCCTTGCCGGCATTGGGACAGTGCGTCAGAACCAGTCGCCAGAAGCGCGCGCTGTGGTCCAGGTGGCGGAGATGTGCGACCTCATGCGCGGCTACATAGTCGAGCACATAGTCGGGCGTGAGGATGAGGCGCCACGAGTAGGAGAGTTCGCCCGCCGCCGAACATGAGCCCCAGCGGCTCTTCTGATCTCGAATGACAATGCGGCGAAAACTGACATCCATTAGCGCTGCGTAGCGCTTGGAGGCTAGCATCAAATCCTCTCGCGCTTCGGTCTTCAGAAAATCTAGAAGACGGCGCGTGACATGGGCTGGCTCTCCCGGTACGTGGATGAGCCCGCACGCAGGATCGAGGCTCACTACGCCGCGCCGGCTGTTCACGTGGCGGATTTCATGATTGACGCCGCGCAGTGAAATGATGTGGCCATGTTCGAGACGGATGAGCGCTGCGCGGCTCTTTATCTGCTCTTCAATCCAGCTACGCGAGCGCTCGGTGAAGTCCAGGGCCTTGCCGCGCGATACGCCGTTGGGAACTGTGACGATGACGCCCGTACCGCTGGCGTTAAGGCGAAGCACAAGGCGGCGCGCCTGCGCATGGCGCCGGAACACAACGTCCAGCGCCTCCCCACCAATCATCAGGCTGGAGGGTTCAAGCGGTTTTGGTGCGGCCGTTCGCTGCAGGCTTCTGAGCAGTCCGATCATCGGCGTTGTTATTCACGAACTCAACGATTCGTGGAACAATTTCCTTGCGGAACCGAGAGCCATTGAACACACCGTAATGCCCGACGCCTGGTTGGAGATAATGGAGCTTTTTCTCTTTGGGCAGGTTCGAGCAGAGATCCTGTGCTGCCTCGGTCTGGCCAACGCCGGAGATGTCGTCACGTTCGCCCTCGATCGTCATCAACGCAGTCCGGGTGATCTTGGAGGGATCAACCAGCACATTGCGGTGGGTGAGTGTTCCATTGGGCAGATCGTGGGTGATGAATACTTTTTCCACCGTCTCGAGATAGAAATCGGCCGTCAGATCCATTACTGACATATACTCATCATAGAATTCGCGGTGCTTCTCGGCGGAATCACCATCACCCTCGACGAGGTGCCAGAAAAGTTCCCGGTGGGCGTCGAGGTGGCGGTCCAGGTTCATGGTCATGAAGCCGCCAAGCTGCAGGAAGCCGGGATAGACATCGCGCAACATGCCCGCATGCGGGGCCGGCACTTTCATAATGACGTTGTTGCGGAACCAGTCGACGCCCTTTTCCTGCGCCAGGCGGTTCACCGCAGTCGGATTGCGGCGGGTATCGATGGGGCCGCCCATCAGGATCATGGTCTTGGGTGCGCATGGATCATGCGCCGCATTCATCAGTGACACCGCTGCCATCACTGGAACAGAAGGCTGGCATACTGCCATCACGCTCGTATCCGGACCCAGGAACTGCAGCATTTCGGTGACGTAATCGACATAGTCGTCAAGGTCGAAGCTGCCTTCGAAGGCAGGCACCGAGCGGGCATCAACCCAATCCGTGATGTAGGTGTCATAATAAGGAAGCATGCTCTCGACCGTGCCGCGCAGTAGCGTGGCGTAGTGGCCAGACATGGGCGCGACGATGAGAAGCTTGTGTTGCGGTTTCTTTTGAGCCCAGATCTTCTTAAAATTCAGTAGCTTGCAGAAAGGTTTGGTGAAGACGACCGTTTCCTCCACAGCCACCAGATCGTCGTTGACGATGGCATCCCTGATGCCGAACTCCGGTTTTCCGTAGCGGCGGGTGGTGCGCTCGAAAAGTTCAAAAGACGCCGCGAGGGAACGGCCCAGTTGTGTTTCGGCAAAAGGGTTTGCAGGGCTTCGCCAGAATGAGATGCCCGCATCCGCCACGGCACGCCACGGCGCGAGCGCCGCATGGTTCATTTCGTAGAGATGATAAAGCACAACCCGAACCCCGCGTTAACAGTTAACGGTAGCAAGTTGGCCCTGCCGGGGCAACACGTCAATTGCTCCAACTTTAGGGGGAGGAGCTTAAGGCTTGCTTGATGTCCGCTGTAAGTTTCGCTGCGTCAGTCGTATAGGGCATGTGTTTCACGAAATGGCCATCCGGTCCCATCAGGTAGATGATGCTGGAGTGGTCCATCAGATAGTCTGTCTCTGACGGTGTATTGCCCGCCTTGGCATAATAGACGCGATAGGCCTTGGCCGTTGCTGCAACCTCCTCAGCTGTTCCGGTCAGGCCGATGAGCCCGGGTCCGAAATTCTCGACGTAGGATTTGAGCACCTCCGGCGTATCCCGCGCCGGGTCGATGGAAATGAACACCGGTTGCACCTTGTCGGCATCTGGCCCCATGGCTTCGAGAGCTGCCATCATCACCTGGAGTTCGGTGGGGCATACATCAGGACAATAGGTGTAGCCGAAGAACGCCAGCATGTACTTTCCGAGAAAATCCTTCTCCGTGACACGCCGGCCATTATGATCTGTGAGGGTAAAGGGGCCACCGACCAGCGCCACGCCCGTGCCGTGCTGCGGGTGGCGGTTCACCCATGCATAGCCGCCGATCCCGGCGGCGGCGAGAAGAACCAAGGCAGCAAAAATGACGACGGCGCGGCGGGGCATCAGGCTTTTTCTTCCTTTCAGGCTTCACATAAGACTAGATTGCACGGAACTCAACGTTGCTGCCTTGTTACTCAGGATCATATGCCCCAGAATCTCGACAGCTACCCTGATCTCCTTTCCGGTGAGGCCGAACTGGGCATGCTGCGGCTCCGCACCCTCGTCCGTCTCCGCTGGCTTGCCATCATCGGCCAAACGGGTGCTGTCCTGGGCGTTAACTTTGCGCTGGGCTTCCCATTGCCCCTTGGGCTTTGCCTGGCGGCCATCGCGCTCAGTGCGTGGCTCAATATCTTCCTGACGATCCGCTGGCGAAAGAGCGTCAGGCTGCATGAGACTCATGCCGGGTTGCTGCTGGTATATGATGTGCTGCAATTGGGTGTTCTACTATATCTCACCGGCGGGCTGGGGAATCCATTTTCCTTCCTCTTCCTTGTACCCGTGACGATTTCTGCCACCTCGCTGTCGATCCGGTGGACATTGTGGCTGGGTGTCCTGGCTTTCGCCTGCGCGACCTTTCTTGCCTTCCATCATTATCCGTTGCCCTGGGCTCCGGGTGAAAACTTCCAGCTCCCAGATGCCTATATTGCCGGCATGTGGGCGGCCATCATCTGCGGCGTGGTGTTTTCGGCCATTTATGCGCGGCGTATTGCGGATGAGGCGCGGCAGATGTCAGTGGCGCTTCAGGCCACCGAAATGGTGCTGGCGCGCGAGCAGAGACTTTCGGCGCTTGATGGGTTGGCGGCCGCCGCTGCGCATGAACTCGGCACGCCCCTTGCCACCATCGCGCTTGTGTCGAAAGAACTGAAGCGGGAGCTGCCGAAACAAGGGCCCCATACGGAGGATATTGATCTCCTCATCAGCCAGACGGCGCGTTGCCGCGAGATCCTCGCCCGCCTCTCGAGCCGCGAGGCGCAGACCGACGAGATGTACCAACGCACCAGTATTCGAGCCATGATCGAGGACCTGATTTCTCCACTGCGTGGTTCTGGTGCCGTGATCGCAGTGACGAGTTCGGCTGATAGCGATGACAAGGCTCATGAGACGGAGCCGGTGTTCCGACGCAATCCCGCGATTACCTATGGCCTTGGCAACATTCTCGAAAATGCTGTCGACTTCGCTGAAGCCCGGGTGGAGATCGACGCCCGCTGGTCAGCGAACCAGGTCTCGATCACGGTACGGGACGATGGGCCAGGTTTTCACGAAAATGTGTTCGACCGGCTTGGTGACCCCTTCGTGACGACGCGTCCTGGCTATGGCGAAGACTTAAACGAAGGCAGTCAGCATGGCGGCATGGGTCTTGGTTTCTTCATCGCCAAGACGCTGCTGGAACGTTCTGGGGCTGCCGTGTCGCTTGCAAACCGCTCTGCCCCGGAACATGGTGCAGTCGTGCATGTGGCGTGGCCGAGAAGTCTTATTGATCTCCGGCGGGGTTGATCCCATGCTCGTGTTGTACCGTAAGCATTGTACGACCCTCTCCCAGGGTCTACACACTGCATCAGCCGCAGATAACTGTCAGTCAAGTCAGGCCCCTATGACACAAGCCGCACTGCCGAATGAAAAGACATTACTCCTTGTGGATGACGATAAGCCCTTCCTGACGCGCCTGGCCCGCGCCATGGAAACACGTGGCTTCGAGGTGCTGACGGCGGAATCCGTCTCTGAAGGCGTTGCGCACGTCAAACGCGCCGCGCCACTCTTTGCCGTTGTTGATCTCCGCCTCGCGGATGGCAGCGGCCTCGATGTCATTGAAGTCCTGCATCAAGCGCGACCTGAGGCACGGGCCGTGGTGCTGACTGGATATGGCAATATCGCCACGGCCGTGACGGCTGTCAAACTCGGTGCCATCGATTATCTAGCCAAGCCCGCTGACGCGGATGCAGTTTATGGCGCGCTGGTTGGCGACAGCGAAAGCCGTGCCGCCCTTCCGGACAACCCCATGTCAGCTGACCGGGTGCGCTGGGAACACATCCAGCGGGTCTATGAACTTTGCAGTCGAAACGTGTCGGAAACCGCCCGCCGTCTCAACATGCACCGCCGCACGCTTCAGCGTATTCTTGCAAAGCGGGCGCCCAAATAGGTTTCAACCTTCGGCCATCGGGTCATATAACCCATGCAGCCTGAGTGCCGCCGCGCGTGCAAAAGCGAGCGTGACGGCCTTTCGCCGTGAGGCGTGAAGGCTTGCCGCTTGTGGATGGCGCGCGATGTCGGCTCCCCAGTTATCGGCGATCATGAGGCCCGCATCTTGCGGTATCATCTCAGGCTCCATGCTGGTTGGAATTGCGAAGAATAGCCGGTCGCAGTAATCTTGGTATTCGGGCCATTTATGGTCCGCGCGGAAATCCTCAGGCGAGGACTTTATCTCGACGATCCAGATCTCGCCACTCCCGTTGAGGCCGATAATGTCCACCCGCCGTCCAGAGGCAAGGGTAAACTCCGGCAGTACGGCAAAACCAGACGTCCGCATCAGGCGGGCCACACCGCGCCACACCAGCTGCGCCGTCTCGGACTGTCTTCCATCGGTTTTAAGCGGCAGCCGCATCACTCGATTTTTCCCATTGCCGCTGATGGCATATCTTGCTGGACTGGGTTTATTATAGAATAGAAATTGGACCGGACAATTCATGCTGTATCCGGTTTCAGGTTAGGTTGCCAAAAAATGCCAATGGGAGGTCCGCAATGCCGCGCGTGAGAATTGAAAAGGATTCTATCGGCGAAATGGAAATTCCCGCCGATGCTGATTACGGCATACATACGGCGCGGGCAGTGGAAAATTTCCCGATCACGGGTATCAAGCTCTCGCATTTCCCCGAACTCATCGAAGCACTTGCCATGGTGAAGAAGGCGGCGGCGCTCGCCAATCGGGATTTCGGCAAGCTGAAGCCTGAGATTGCCTCCGCCATCATATCGGCTTGCGACCTGCTCATTGCGGGGGATGGGCATAAGGATTTTGTGGTCGACATGTTGCAGGGTGGCGCTGGTACCTCAACGAACATGAATGCCAATGAGGTAATCGCCAATCTAGCGCTCAAGCTTCTTGGCAAGCCGCGCGGCGACTATGCCGTGGTGAATCCCAACGACCACGTGAACCTGTCACAGTCGACGAATGACGTCTATCCCACCGCAGTGCGCCTTACCATGTTGCGTGCCTGTCCAGAGTTGATCGAGAGCCAGCAACTCCTGAAGGATGCATTGCTGGAGAAGGCGGTGGAGTTCGACGATATCATCAAGGTTGGCCGCACGCAGTTGATGGATGCCGTGCCGATGCGGCTTGGTTCTGAATTTCGCGCCTTCGCCGTTACGGTAGGTGAAGATATCGAGCGATTGCGGGATTTCGCCATGCTGCTGCGTGAGGTCAATCTCGGCGGCACGGCGATTGGCACCGGAATCAACACGCCTGAGGGCTATTCTGAACGCGTGATCGGCAATCTTGCCGAAGTGTCAGATGTTCCGCTGGTGCCTGCAGCGGACCTTATCGAAGCGACATCCGATCTTGGCGCATTCATCACTTTTTCGAGTGTGCTGAAGCGTATCGCCGTCAAGCTCTCCAAGATATGCAATGACCTTCGCCTGCTGAACTCAGGTCCGCGCGCAGGATTGGGCGAAATCCGGCTGCCCGCTGTGCAGGCCGGCTCTTCCATAATGCCGGGCAAGGTCAATCCTGTCATTCCGGAGGTCGTTAACCAGATCGCCTATCAGGTCATCGGCAATGATCTCACGGTGACGCTTGCAGCTGAATCCGGCCAGCTCCAGCTCAACGCCATGGAGCCAGTTCTGGTGTTGAACATCCTGCAATCCATGCGCATGCTCATCCGCGGTATGACGGTGCTGCGCGAAAAATGCATCGTCGGCATCGAGGCCGACCGGGAACGGTGCGCTGAACTTCTCGAAGGTTCGCTTGTCACCGTCACTGCGCTCAATCCCTACATTGGTTATGATCAGGCCAGCCGAGTCGCCAAGGAGGCATTGAAGTCGCGCCGCAGTATCCGGGATGTCGTGCTTGCTGAAGGCCTGATGACGGAGGAGCAGCTGGAGCAGGCCTTCTCCACCGCCAATCTGCTGGGGCAGCGATGAGGCCAGAACTGGCGTCTGATCTTCGTGTCTGCCCATTCACGCCAGATGCCAAATCAGGCTATTCTGGCGATTATCGATTCTTGGGGCTGACGGAATGAGACTGGCCATTGTCTTCGCTGCACTTCTTCTGGGTCTGCAACCAGCATGGGCGGATGAACTCAAGCAGGCGCAACGGGCTTTCCGGGATGGGCATTACGCCGAAGCGGCCGCAATCCTGGAGCCCTTGGCACATCAAGGTAATCCTATCGCGCAGTTCAATGTCGCCGTGATGTATGATGATGGGGTCGGCCGTCCCCAGAACCTCGCGCTGGCCCTCACATGGTACAAGCGTGCCGCAGAGGCAGGCCTCGTCGACGGCCAATACATGACAGGCCGTTTCTATGGCCGCGGCCGCGCCACGCCCCAAAATCCAGGAAAGGCCTTGTTCTGGTTCGATCTTGCCCGCGCCGGTGGCCATCCGCTCGCCGCCAAACTGCGGGATCAGCACTGGAATCAGCTCAGTAGTTCGCAGCGAAATGCCATCGAAGCGGAGGCCACGCGCTGGCACGTGGCTCACCCCAATCAATTCAGCTGCAAAGGCAACCCCTGCATTTATCCGCGGTGGACCCCTATTCCACGCTGGAGCATTTTCGATCTGCAGACTGGGCCGGACTAAGGCCTTCCAGCGCGAGCCACGAGAATCAACCTAGGCGATATTTTTCTTCTATAAAGCAGCAGGCTTTTGAGGCCATACCAACTTATGGCTAGGTCTCGCAAAATTTGCAGGTGACTCACTGTCTTTTTCGCGTCACTAATAAACGACTTTGGAGTGAAGCGTAGTCAGCTACATGAACAGGCACCCAGAAAGTTTCCTTCAGGAAATCATTTTTTACTTCAGGTATGAAGCGAAGGATGAATTCGCGGCGCTTTTCCGCTGGCTTCGGTACTACATTCTGCTCTGGATCATGATCGCCGTGGCGCTCGCTCTCGCCATATCGTACCTCAACTTCGGACCAAACAAGAAAGCCATCCTAGGTTACGCGCAAGTCGGTTCTAGTTACCGGGTGCTCGCTGAACACTATCAGGAATTCTTTCAGGAAAACGGGCTTCAGCTTCAGCTTTCCGAAGTGTCACACATCGGCGAGAGCGCTGACCAATTACAGCGCGATAGTGCCCCTCTCAACGCCAGCTTTGTTTTGGCCGGCACCACGCTTAACGCGGCGGGTGAAAAGAAATATGCATCCCTTGGCAGTGTGAAATATGCGCCCGGCTGGTTGTTTTTCAGAGGACCAGAAATTCAGGGCAGCAGTCCGTTCAACGCGCTTGCAGGACGGCGCGTCTCAATTGGCCCTCCGGGCAGTTTCGCCAACCGCTCGTATCGCGAACTGATGGTGGCTGCCGGAATCGATGCCCCTTCCACGGGTGTTTACGAACTTCAGGATAGTGCGGGCGTTGAAGCGCTGCTCAACGGTGAAGTCGATGCAGTGTGGATTATTGACAGCTTCTCCTCGGAGAATATCAAGCGGCTTGTGTCGAGCCCTGATCTCAATCTTTACAGCTGGAACTTCGCGGAAGCCTTTATCGAGAGGATCCCTTACCTTTCGAAAATCAATCTTCCAGCCGGTTACTTCGACATCGGCCGCTCCCGTCCTGCGAAGGACGTAACCCTGCTCAGCACCGCGGTAACGCTGCTGGTCGAGTCCGATCTCAGTCCCGCGTTGCAGTGGGGCTTTCTTCTGGCAGCGCGGGACTATCAGACACATAATTACGATGATCTTTCGGCGGGCACAGTCTTTCCGAAATACATCGACAAGAGCGTTCCCCTGAGCGCAGTCGCCGAACAGTATTTCAATGACGGCGTTCCGTCGATCTTCCATTACTTCCCGCTCTATTTTGCCTCGCTCCTTGAACGCACGTGGATCTGGATATTGGCCGCATTCTTCGTGGCCTATCCGCTGTTTGAGAGGCTGTCGAAGTTCCGCGAGTTCCACTCGCGATGGACGATGCTCCGCAGCTTCCAGCGCCTTCGGACCTATGAAGAGCAGCTTGTCGAAGCAGAGAGCATTGAACAGATCAATGCGACCATCGCCGAGATTAACATGTTCGAGCAGGAAGTACTCGATCACTGGGTCGATGAGGAAAACATCAAGGATTACTACCTTCTCCGCGCTGCATTCGGACGAGTACGGGAAACGATTGCCGGGCTCAAGAAAAAGCACGAACAAGCAGCGGAGATAGCAGCGGATGCCATGGCATACCGGAGCCACAGTGAAAAAACCAGCATCTGAGGATAGATCGATGGCAAGAAAGCCTGCGTCCCGTGCGGCCACAAGTGCCGCCAAATCAAACATGGTGGCGATCAACGGGGCGGCTAAGGCCGCTGAGACGCTTGCTCATTCGCTGTTGCGGGGGCGTAAGTCGAAGGATGGGATCTCAATTCACATTCATGTTGGCGACCTTTTCTTGATGGGTTTTGACGAGGCGATTGATGCTGAAGAGTGGGGCGCCACCGAGGGTGCTCAACAGCGCACGGTCCGCGGCAAGCGGGCCGAGGAGACGGCTGAAGCCAAGCAGAAAACCAAGCGGGTCCTGAATTTCCGGAAGGGCGATGTGATGATCACTGCCGCCGAGGATGCAAAACCTGCAAACATCCCGCGATCTGCGAAGCGTTCGATCCGCAAGCGGCAGGCCTAGCCCCGCTGAGCCAAAAGACAGAGTGTGACCGCGCCGCGCCCCTCATGGGGTATATGTGTGCGGGAGCAGACGCTGCCGAAGTTGGGTATTGGTAAAATGAGTTATGTCCGGTTCATCGCGCTGGCTGTGGCGCTTATCCTTATTGTTGCGGGCGCTAATCAAGCGCGAGCGCAAGATGAACCGCAAAAGGTCAAGATTGGAATGTTCATCACCAATCTGTTTGACCTTAACTTTGCCCGTCGTGATCTTGAGGCCCAGTTTTGGGTGTGGTTCACTCACGAAAGCCCTGACTTTGATCCAAAGGCAGAAATCGAGATTATCAATGCGCGCTCATCTCAGGCGCTGGTTAGTTATCGCGATGTCGTGCCAAATGAAGGTTTCTGGGATCAAATCAAGTATTCTGCCATCCTTGATCAGAGTTGGGATGTCACCGAATATCCGTTTGACCGCCAGACAATCAGAATCATACTCGAGAGCGCCGATGCCGATGCCCGGACATTAAAGTTCGTGCCGGATATTGAAGGAACCAAGCTACGACGGGATTTGACCCTGGCAGGATGGGTAATCCCCCCGTTTTTGGAGGGGGTTCGGAAGTAGAATTTTCTCGGTAACGTCAACGAGGAGGTTCGAATGAAGAAGAGTAGATTTACGGAGGCCCAGATCATCGCGATCCTGCGCCAGGCCGAAGGCGGGGTTCCGAT
>JBEIDW010000002.1:0-81967 GCA_040383265.1 Hyphomicrobiales bacterium | reverse complement strand
CACACCTATACCCACGCCATCAACGACAAGAATGGGCTCTGGACACCGATCGTCCTCGCCGCCCGTGACTGGCAGCATCTGAAGGAGGTGAGATCACCTCTTTACAAGCAGTTGGAGAAAAAGGGGCTCTGCGAAGGAACACACGCTTCCGTTGCCTGGTTTCATGCCAACTTCGGTGTTTCACTCGATATCTCCGCGGCAATTTATGATGATGGCGTTCTCGACAAGATCTTCTCGCTCGACGACAGAGGCAACTCTGGGAGGGACCTTCAGAATATCAACATCTTCAACGCAATAAGCGCAGACGACGTGAACAAGATTATTGGCTCGAGCCGGATTCTGCACTTTAAAGCCGGCGAAGACATCATCCAAACCGGTCAAATGCAGGATGAAATGTTCATCATCCTTGAAGGAGAAATCGAAGCCACTCTGGGGACACCCCATACACCGGTTGCCAGGTTTGGCCCAGGGAACGTGTTCGGTGAAGTCGCGCTTCTGACCCGTGCAAAGCGAGGGGCGGATTACAAGGCCGCAACGGAATCAAGCCTTGCGTTCCTGACGCGGCAGGGCCTCGCCAAGCTCATGAAGGTCGAGCCCGAACTTTCTGCCCGGCTTCTCTACAACATCTCCCAATCACTGTCGCTCAAGATGCTGCAGATGGTGAGCGAGTTGAGGAAGCTGAGCAGTTAGCGGCTGCGGGGCGGGGTCCTTGGGCGTCCCCTCCCCACCTCCTTCCCGCTTCAACTCCTCCTACACTCATCTATCCTGCATCGCAGGTTTAGTTCGTCGGTCGTATAGAAGCCTTCCAGACTGCGTGTCGGCAGCTTTATTTCTATCATTGGGCGCCAGTCTCACGGACCCGCACAGCTGTCAGCCAAATCGAAATCCCCTCGCGGCCCAATTCATGTCCGCAGCTTCACTGCGCAGTAAATCCGCCGTCGATCAGGATGCTCTGACCGCAGATCATGTCTGACGCGGAGGATGCGAGGAACAGGATGAGATCGGCAACCTCGGTTGTGCGTCCGAACCGGTTCGCCGGTATCTTGGCCTTCATGGGATCACCCTTCATCGGGTCACCCCAAACCATTTCGCCCATGGGCGTCAGAATGACGGTTGGACACACGGCGTTGGCCTGAACATTGTGCTTTGCCCATTCCACCGCCATCACTTTGGTCAGCATATTGAGCCCGCCCTTCGATGCGCCATAGGCGCCGTGATCATCCAGCGCCACCACGCCAGACTGTGAGGACACATTGATGATCTTGCCCATGCGCTGTCTGATCATGTGCGGAACGAGCGCCTGCGCGAGAAGATAAGGAGCGCGCAGATTGACATTATTGACCCAATCCCAGTCATCAACCGGCGTGTCGATGATGGACTTGATCGTGGTCACCCCAGCGTTGTTGACCAGAATGTCAATCGTGCCGAATTCCTGGAGTGCCTGTTTCGCAGCGTTGCGCGGGCCTTCAACCGTCGCGAGATCGGCGTTAATGGCGACGCACCGTCTTCCCAGCGCTTCGACGTCCCTTTGCACGGCGCTCAGGCCGCTTTCATCCCGGCCGACGGCGGCGATGTCGGCACCCGCATCCGCAAGCACGCGGCAGGTTTCATAGCCGATCCCCTTTGTCGCCCCGGTCACGAGGGCACGCCGCCCCTCAAGTGAAAAGCGCTTGGTCCACTCTGGCATCGTCCACCTCTCACAATTCAACATTAGCTTGGCACACTGACAATACGCCCCGGCCGCAAAACGGCAAGATGGCCGCCGAAAGCCTGACTGCGCCGCGCGTGGGGCCTTGTGGCGGACACGGAAGCCCGACTAACATCGTGACTGGCTAACCAATTGACCTGCGCCTGGCAGCGCTGCGGCGGATATAGCAAATGACAGTATGGCAGTTCCTGCGCCATGCCTTTCGGTTAGCCTTTGCAAGGCCTAACCTTGGGGTCCTGCTTCTGGCGGGGTTGACCGGGCAGGTCTTCTACTACCTGGCAATCCCCCTGACCTACAGATACATCTTTGACGACGCCATTGCCGGCAGGGACATGTGGCTTCTGGGCATGTTACTGCTGACGCAGTTTGGCTTATTCATGTTCTTCGGTGCGGCGGGCATTGCCCATGACTGGGCAGCAGCGAGGATCGGCTCGGATACAGCGGCAGATCTCCGTGAAAAACTGTTCGGCAATCTGCAGGCGCAGGGCCCCGGTTTCTATTCGCGGATCAATCAGGGTGATGTCGTCGCCAACTTCGGGCCTGACACCGCTGCAGTCGAAACCGCCATGGTGCGCGCCTTCCCAAGCTTTCTCATGCGCGCGATGAACATCACACTGAGCACGGCATTGCTGTTCGTGATCGAATGGCGCATCGCGCTTCTCACGCTCTGCATGATGCCGCTGCTGATCCTTGCATCGCGTCCGTTCTCGCCCCGGGCACGCGAAATGACACACCTGTGCGATGGACAACAAGCCCAGGTGTCCGCCTTCGTGCAGGAGAATGTTCTGACCCATCTCGCAATCCGGACCTTCAACCTGCGGGCCGACCGCATGCGTCAGTTGACGGATCGCCTGAACCGGATGCGCCAGGATGGCTTCCTCTCCCACGTGTTTACGTCACTCGTCAGCCGCTCCACCTTGCTGTCGGCATGGATCCTGCAAATCATCGTGCTCGGCTTTGGCGCATGGCTCGCGACGGCTGGTTACATGAGCACGGGTGTGCTCATTGCCTTCATGGGCCTGCTGCTCAACATCTGCGGCGCAACCGACCAGCTTGCTCAGACGATCCCTTTTCTAATGAATGGCGCCGGCGGCCTCGCCCGAATCAACGGGATGCTCGCGCATAAAACAGAACTGGCGGAAAAGCCCGACGGACAGCCGCTGCCGATGCTCACCGGCAGCCTCTCGCTCAATGACGTGAGGTTCGGATACGCGCAGGACAACCCCATCCTGAAGGGCGTCACCCTTGACGTTCCCGTAGGGAAGAAAGTGGCCATCGTCGGAGGCTCAGGGTCAGGCAAGTCAACCGTTCTTCACATGCTGGTTCGCCTGCATGATCCGCAGGGCGGTTCAGTCACCTATGACGGCACCGACCTGCGGGACGCGCAGGAGGACTCCTTCCGCAGCCACACCAGCATCGTCCTGCAGAATACTGCCTTGTTCGATGCCTCGATCCGGGAAAACATCCGCAGTGGTCGGCTCACTGCCACGGATGAGGAGGTTGAGCGCGCTGCACGGGCCGCGAAACTCCACGACGTGATCGTCAACCTGCCGGAAGGCTATGGGACGCGGGTTGGCCTGCAGGGCAGCTTGCTGTCCGAAGGGCAGCGCCAGCGCGTCGCCATCGCCCGGGCCCTCTCCGGAACTCGAAGATCCTGTTCCTCGATGAAGCCTCTTCGGCTCTTGATGCGGCAACCGAGGCCGCCATCAACGAGACGCTGGACGAGGTGATGCGCGCATGGACCGTTGTCTCGGTTACGCACAGGCTACGGCACATCACGCATTATGACCTCATTGTCGTTATGGAAAATGGCAGGGTTGCCGAGCAGGGCACCCACGAGGATTTGCTGGCGCGGGGTGGCGCCTATGCAAAGTTATGGGCCAAGCAGAGCGGCTTCTCGCTTCAGGATGGGGAAGCGACGGTCGCGCCGCAGCGCCTGAGGGCAATCCCCTTCCTGTCCGGATGCTCCGCCGATGTTCTTCAAATGCTGAGTAGCGCGCTGGTTTCCGAGAACATTCCGGCAGGACGCATCATTTTCCAGGAGGGCGATCCAGGGAGAAAATTCTACATCATCGTGCGTGGCCGGGTTGAGAATTATGTCCGGTGGGGTGACGGCCAGGAATCGATGCTCAGCGTCATGGATGATGGCGATTGGTTCGGCGAACTGGCGCTCATCAGGCCGGTTCCAAGAACCTGGTGCGCCCGCACCACGGAGGATACGGTGTGCCTTACCCTCGACCGCCCGCGCTTTCTGGCCCTTCTGGAACAGGATGCGAGTTTGCGGGAACTGGTGGAGAAAACCGCTCATGAACGGATCGCTGTTTTACAGGCGGCAATCTTCAGCAGCGTGAAGGACTGATCTGCCTCTTACTTGGAACTGTCGTCTTCTCCGCCTGGCAAGGGGCGCTGGGGCAGATCAGATCAGATATCCGCCCGACACCTTGAGATTGCTGCCCGTGATATAGCCTGACTGCGGATCAGCTAAAAACAGGACGGCCCTGGCGACCTCTTCCGGCGTGCCGTATCGCCCCGCCGGAATCCGCTCCAGTGGCGGCTTGCGCTCGGAGTTTTCCAATGTTCCCGGCGACACCCCGTTTACAGTGACGCCAAAAGGCGCCTCGGTGACGGCGAGCGTGCGCGTCAGCATCAGTGTGCCAGTCTTGCCGATCTTGTAAGGGGTAAGCCGTGGCGCCGACATGAGCGAGTCGGCATCAACATCAATCAGGGTGATGATCCGCCCCTGGCCGCTGCGGCGGAGGTGGGGAAGTGCAGCCTGACAGGCATGGTAGGTGATGTGGAGGGTGTCATCGATCGCCCTGTGCCACTCGGGGATGGTGGTTTCCGCGAGGCTTTTCCAGATGATCCCCGAGGCGTTGTTGACGAGAATGTCGAGTCTGCCAAGATGAGCCACGGCCCGATCAAAGGCCGTGACGGTAGCCGCGGCATCGTTCAGGTCCACCCCGATTGCCTGCGCACGCCGGCCCATGCGCGAGATCTCCTCCACCAGTTGCAGGGCGTCCGTTTCGCTGCGGTGGTAGTGAACGGCAATATCCGCGCCGGCCTTCGCCAGGGCCAGCGCAATGCTGCGCCCGGTGCGCCGCGCAGCGCCGGTCACGAGGCCAACGCGGCCGGAGAGCGGCAGTTCAGTTACCGCTGTCATGATGATCCACGGCCATGAGCTGGTTCAGCATATCGGGATGATGGGTGCGGATATAGTCCGGGCCAGCATGAAGAACATTCGAGGCAAACAGCATGCGGGCCAGCGGTTCTGGCTTGCGGGCCGCATAGAGCAGGATGGGACAGCCAAGCACCCGCAAGCGATCCAGGTTCCACAGCACCCGGTTCTGCAACTGGATCTTCGCATGATCGCTGGTGGAGGGATGAATGATCCCGAGATTGGGATCAATGATGATGTCCGTGACCCCCGCGGCGGCGGCCTCCTTCACGCGTGGTCCCAGTTGCGAGAGAATGCTGTCGATCCGGTAGGGGACAGGCGCCGCGCCCCGCATCCGGTACGCGTCGCCATACGGCATATACGTGAGGATGAGGCTTGCCCGCGCGGCTCCAATCGCGTTCAGGGCATCCGGCGCCATGCTGCCGCCCGTGAAATTGATCACCGCCGCCCCGCCGGCCAGCGCGGTGAGAACCGTGCCTGAACTCCATGTGTCTACCGAAACCCTGTAGCCGTGCCGGGCAAGCAGGCGCAGGGGCTCCATGAGGCGCCGCTGTTCTTCTGCTTCGCTGATCTCTGGTGCGGACGGCGTGATCGACCGAGCGCCAAGATCAATGATGGAGCAGCCCTCCGCCTTGAGCCACGCGGCCCGCCGCAGAATCTCACCCTCAGACAGGGCAACGGACTCTGCCACCATCGACTCCGGCGAGAGATTAATGACGCCGAGCAGGCGTGGCGCAGCCGCAGTGTCCATGAGTTTCTTCTTCCCTCTTCAAGTCCCTGCGAACTGTTCCCGGTCTAGTGCCACGGCTGAACGCAGGCGTGCGAGTGTATCTGGCCGGCGGCGAACAATCTCATCCCACGTTGGAGCAAAGGTGCGGTGATAATCCTCACCGACGAAATGCCGGCCGGCCGCATAAAGGCTGCTTGCAAATGTGGAGGCAGCCAACATCTCATCTCCCCGGTCAATCTCCAGCCCATTGATTGCAGCCACATCAACGTAGGAGTCAATCAGATCATGCACAATCCGCTCATAGGCCGTGACGATGGTGCGAATGTGCCCGAGATCAAGAACCTGACCCTGAGCAGCCAGCCCCTGCATGATCCGCAGCGCAATATCCCGGGTCATCCGGTTAAGTCCCACGTCGGGCGATTCAATCCCGACCACCTGATGCTTGTGATCATATGTGTCCGCCACATCAACCTGGCAAATCTGGCGTGTGGAGTAATTCCGGTAGATCTCAGACAGAACGCCGATTTCAAGGCCCCAGTCGGTCGTCAGCGTCAAGCGGCGCGCCACATCAACATGCATGGCGCATTCGCCCGCGAGGGGATAGCGGAAGCTGTCCAGATAATCGAGATAGCGGGAGGGCGCCAGCGCGTGTTTGAGGGCGCGCAGAAGGGGGGTCACAAACAGCCGGCTCACCCGGCCGTAGAGCCTGCCCTCGCTCACACGCGCATAGTAGGCCTTGGCAAAGACATAGTTGGAGTCGGGGTGCGCCAGGGGATAGACAAGACGGGCCAGCAGGCGGGGAGAGTAGTTGGCGATGTCACAGTCGTGAATGGCAACGATCCCGTCAGACCCTTCAGCCTGAAGCAGGCCCAGGCAGGTCCAGAGGTTATGCCCCTTACCCCGCGCCTCGGGCGCCAGCCCCTGGTGCCGCAGTTCAGCCAGCACGGCGGTGATGCGAGGACCATCGTTCCACACGACCTGATGGGGCTGCGGAAGCCTTGCAAAGTAAGCAATTGCCGTCTTGAACGCGCCAGCGTCCGCACGGTCCAGCCCGATGATGATGCGGCTGACATAGGGAACGGCCTTGAGCGCGTTCACGATGCCATCCAGCGCCGCGTGCTCCATCTCCGAAGCCAGGCACGGCAGTATCAGCGTGACCGGGCGAAGCTGTGCATACCGGGCCACCTCTGCTTCGAGCTCCGCGCTGCCGCGATCGCCGAAATCCTGAAGGGTTGTCACAATGCCATTTTGAAAGAAGTCACTCATGGCATGCTGGCCTGTGCTGGATGTGCTCCGATCCCTGTCTGCCTGTCATGCAAAGCACATTGCATGACGGTGGCCTCCAGACCAGACGAAAAGGCGCTTCTCTTCCAAAATCACGCCAAACCTCTGATCCGCCCCCAGGTGAAAGTTAGCTGACCCTGACACAGCACGCGCAGCAATGCCACAAAAAGGCACTGCTTGCGTCAGCCTTCTACCGGACGCAGCACACGCGCCCTACCCCGGAAGTTCGTTCACTGCCCGCCAGGCTGCCGGAACGGCACCATGAATGTAAGGGACCCATTCCGAATCCGAATTGGCAATGGTCACGTTGCCGATTGGCGTGCGCGCCAGTATCTTGGTCTTCTCAGCCTCTTCCGTTTCGTCAAACAGTGAGTTGAACTCCCAGGCATAACCGTGAGACCATCGATTGACCGTGATGGCCATCAGATCGCGGGCTTCGTCATATCCGTAGGGACCAAGCATTTCCTTGAGTTGGGTCTTGATCATCTCCTCATGGTCTTCATAGGCCATGCCCAGCAAAACACCGCGGCCCATGCGGCTCAGTTCACGCCCATCCTCAATGCCTGTGCCGAAGGGCGTCGGCGTATAGACCATGTGGACAAGAATCGGCTTCTTCGGATCGCGCGGGAACTCATAGCCGCCGAGATCCACCGGATAATCCAGCTTGACACGGCTGTAGGGCCTTGTGGGCGAATAAATCTCGTGGACACCCGCCTTGATGAAAGGTTCCCAGTTGGAGAGGATAACCTTTGTATGGACAATCGGGCGCTTCACATTGTGGCGCAGCGCCGCCGCCTGTGCTTCCGGCACCTCCTTGAAGATGAAAGGGATCAGCATGTTGAAGCCTGCAAGAACGCAGTGCTTTCCACGTACCTTGGTCATCTCGTCGAAGCGCATATAGCCGACATCCACGCCGCCATCGGCGTTCCGCACATCAACCGCCATGCTGCTGACACGGATGCGCACCTGGTTTTCCGGCTGGTCCAGTTTTGAATAATCAAACTTCGCCAGGACGATGTCGTCCATGGTGTTGCCGGGCGCAACAGACGGGATGAGCGAACGCACGATCATGCGTGCAAGCCCAGCGTTGCCATCCGGAAAGTGATAGATATAAGGCTCTTCCATTTCCGCGACAGCGCGTGCATCCGGCGGCGGCAGGTTCATGCCCGCAAAGCCAGGATACTTGAACTCATAGGCCGCGAAGGCCGCCATTCCATCCGTACAGAAGGTCAGGAAGTCATTACAGCGGTTCTGGAAATACTGCGCCGCGGCAGGCGAGAGCCCGGCGTTCTTCGTCAGGAAATCATGATAACTTGTCTTGTGCAGGTAATGGACTTTCTCTTCCACGCTCATGCTGGGGAGATAGTCCTTGGGAGATACATGCAATTCGACGAGCTTGGCGCGGTCGTCCGCCGGCAACGGGAAATCGGCGATGAACTCCGCCCAGGGGCGGCCATTCCGAGTCGCTTCGGTGAGATCGTCCGCGACGACCGGCTGGGGATCACCCGAGACCAGCTTCGCCTCGGCAAAATGCTCGGCATCGAAGAATACCCCGCGCGACAGGCCAAGGTCCGGATAGAATTTTGCGTGAAACGCTGTATTGAAGCGGTTGATATCGATTCCAATGCTGTCGAGCAGATGGCGGGCCTCGGGGCCGAACAGCGACTTGGGCGACTGGAAAGATTCGCTTCCGCCATAGCCGATGATGAGCCGCCCATCTGCGGTGAACTCATTGCGCTTGGCGTGGCCTCCAAAATCATCGTGATTGTCGAGGATGAGGATCTTCGCACCGGGGTGCTTTTCGCGGTAGAACCATGCAGCGGCGAGGCCGCTCACGCCCGCGCCAACGACGACCAGATCATACTCTTCCTTGACGGGAAGCGGGCGCACATCGAACACCTCGCCGTCGAGGCCCATGCGGTGGCCAGTTTCAAAAGCCCCTGGATGATGCCCGCGAAGCCCCGTGAGCGCGGGCGGGTAGTATGCATCATCAGCGATGGCGGGACCGAACATCTGCAGCGGGGAAAGCCCCGTCCCCACAGCAAGCGCGACGCCATTCAGAAAATCCCTACGGGTAATAGGCATGATAACCCTCGCTTCTCAGGAAAACACCAAGTTATTACTGCGTTTCCTGCTTGAGGACAATGAGGTCAGCTTATTTATTCTGCGGCATAAGTCCGGGCGTGGCGGCACCGATCAATCCAGCGTCAGCCCTTTGAGCAGCGCATAGGACCGCCTCCGCGCCTGCTGATCATAAACAGCTGAAGAGACAATCAGCTCATCAACGCCAGTGCGGGCGATGAAGTCCCGAAGGCTGCGCTGCACGCTTTCAGGAGAACCAACGAAGGAACACGCCAGCATGCGCGAGGCTTGCATCTTTTCCATCGGCGTCCAGTAGGCTTCGATGTCGTCGACTGGCTTTTGAAGAAGTCCGCGATCGCCCCGCACCATGCCGGCAAAGCGCATCTGCAGAGACGTGAACAGGCGGAGGGCCTCCTCATCAGTTTCGGCGACAATCACATTCACCCCCGCGGCTGCGTGAGAGTTATGGATCTGCCGGGAGGGCTGGAAGCGGCTGCGGTAAATCGCCAGTGCCTCGTGGAGCGCATCGGGCGCGAAATGCGAGGCAAAGCAAAAGGGAAGACCGAGCAGCGCCGCAAGTTGCGCACCATAGAGGCTCGACCCCAGAATCCACAAGGGCACCTCGGTTCCAGCACCCGGCACGGCGCGGATGACCTGCCCAGGCTGCACCGGACCGAGCAGCGCCTGAAGTTCAAGCACATCATCGGGAAATGACTCCGCCGCCGTCGGATCACGCCTGAGCGCACGAAGCGTGCTGCGGTCGGTGCCCGGGGCGCGGCCAAGGCCCAAGTCGATGCGGTCAGGGAAAAGCGATGCCAGCGTTCCGAATTGTTCGGCGATGATGATCGGCGCATGGTTCGGCAACATGATGCCCCCCGCGCCAACGCGGATCGTAGAGGTGTGGCTTGCAATATGGGCAATCACCACCGACGTGGCGGCGCTGGCGATACCCTCCATGTTGTGGTGTTCGGCTACCCAGTAACGGCTGTAGCCGAGAGATTCCACATGGCGCGCCAAGGCTGCGCTGTCCTTTAACGCTTCAGTGGGGTTTGAGCCCTCGCGCACGGGCACGAGATCAAGAACAGAAAGGGCAACCATTCCTCAAGTCCAGTTGCGGAAGTACCCTACTGTGTGCTTCAGCCCGGCTTCAAGAGGTACTTTTGGTTCCCAGCCCAGCTTTTGCCGGGCCAGCGTAATGTCCGGCCGCCGTTGTTTGGGATCGTCAGCAGGGAGCGGTTTGTGGCTGACACGCGAGGGTGACCCCGTAAGCCACAGCACCTGATCCGCGAGTTCACGCACGGTAAACTCAACCGGATTGCCGAGGTTCACAGGGCCGGTCAACTCCGCAGGCGACGACATCAGCAGCAGGAAACCGTCGATCAGGTCATCGACATAGCAGAAAGACCGGCTCTGCGAGCCATCGCCATAGATGGTCAGGTCATCGCCCGCCAGCGCCTGGGTGATGAAATTTGAAACCACCCGGCCATCCCGCGGGTGCATGCGCGGGCCGTACGTATTGAAAATCCGCGCCACCTTGATGTTGACGCCATGCTGGCGGTGATAATCGAAGAACAGGGTTTCCGCACAGCGCTTGCCTTCATCGTAGCAGGCCCGCGTGCCGATGGGGTTCACATGGCCCCAATAATCTTCGCGCTGGGGGTGGACTTCGGGATCGCCATAGACCTCGCTGGTCGAGGCCTGAAAGATCGGGCACCCCAACCGCTTGGCAAGACCCAGCATGTTCAGCGCCCCCATGACCGAGGTCTTGGTGGTGAGAACGGGATTATACTGATAATGCACCGGCGAAGCCGGGCAGGCGAGATTGAAAATCTCATCTACCTCGACCTTCAGGGGATTACATACGTCATGGCGCAGGAATTCGAAGCGCGCATGATTATGCAGGTGCTCCAGATTGCGCTTGGCGCCGGTGAAGAGATTATCAACGCAGATCACCTCATGCCCCTGCCCGATCAACCGGTCGATCAAATGCGAGCCAAGAAATCCTGCGCCGCCGGTGACGAGAATGCGCTTCCGGCTCTCATACAATCGCGGCATGCTGTAATCTCACACAGTGCCGGACTTGAAGGGAATGACCTCGGCCCTGGCCTCTGACGGCATGACGCTGCCGCGCCCGATCGAGTGATAGATCAGACTGGAGTTGCGCACATCGGCAAGCGTGAAAAGATTGCGGAAGTCGACCATCACAGGATCGCGCATGGCGCGGGCGAGCCGCTTGAGGTCAAGGCCGCGGAACACATTCCACTCGGTGAGGATGACCACCGCATTGGCGCCCATCACCGCAGAATAGGCATCAGCGCACCATTGTACACCATCGAAATACTGCCGGCCATTGTCCATCGCCACGGGATCGAAAGCCGCAATGGCCGCGCCGCGCTGCTGCAGTTCGGGGATGACGGTAAGGGACGCTGCGTCACGGATATCATCCGTATCCGCTTTGAAGGCGATGCCCAGTATGGCGATCTTCTTGTCCCTGAGCGTTCCACCCACGGCTTTTGCGATACGGTCTGCCAGGCTGCGCTTGCGCGCTTCATTGGAGGCGATGACGTTTTCGACGATGGTGAAGGTGCTGCCATACTGGCGCGCGGTGTGGGCCAGCGCGCGGGTATCCTTCGGGAAGCAGGATCCACCGAAACCTGGCCCAGGCGAGAGGAACTGCAGCCCAATGCGCTTATCGAGGCCCATTCCCTGGGCCACATCCTGAATGTCGGCGCCCACCTTCTCGCACAGATCGGCCAACTGGTTCACAAAGGCGATGCGGGTGGCGAGGAAGGTGTTGGAGGCATATTTGATTATCTCCGCCGCCTCGCAGGTGGTCACGACGAGCGGCACCTGCTTGGCGGTGAGTGGCCGGTAGAGTTGGCGCAGAACGCGCTCGGCGCGCTCTTCCGAGACGCCGACCACCACGCGGTCAGGCCGCAGGAAATCCTCCACGGCCGAACCTTCGCGCATGAATTCGGGGTTTGATGCCACTTCGAAGTCGCCGTCAGGGCGCGCCTTGCTGATGATCTCACGCAGCTTCGCCGCCGTGCCAACAGGCACCGTGGACTTGGTGACAATCACCGTGAACCCACGAATGGAGTGAGCAACCTCTTCAGCCGCCGCATAGACATAGCTCATGTCGGCGCCGTCCTCGTCCGGTCGCGTCGGCGTTCCTACCGCGATCAGCACCACATCAGCGGCCGCGACCGATCCCTTGAGATCCTGCGTGAAGGACAGACGGCCGGCCTGCAGATTGCCGGACACGATAGGCTCAAGCCCCTGCTCATAAATTGGGATATGACCGTCCTTCAGCTTGGCGACCTTGGTGGCATCCCGGTCAACGCAGACGACTTCATAGCCGAAGTCCGAGAAACATGCCGCCGATACAAGTCCAACGTAACCAGCCCCGATGACCGTGATCTTCATTTGTTTTTCCGCTTGGTTAGGTTCGCCGATGCAGAATGGATGGGTCTTTATATGGTTCCATGCTGCCGGGAAATAGATACGTCAAGAGAACATCGGCAAGCTGCCTGCTCCGGCAGGTGAATCCACAATGTTCGCCTCCCTCCCGGAAAATTCCCGGCAGCGGAACTATATGGGAAGCAAGGGCTTTCTCTCCGAAAGCAGGCCGGAAGGCAGCATCGGGGGCTTGGGCTGCCGCGCAGCCGGACCGGCCAGATACACAGTTCAGGAGTTTCGCACATGGCCATTATCCGGCGAACGGCGCTGGATGCCCCGAAGCCGATCCCCGCGCGGCCGTCAGTCCTGCATGACATGATTGGACGCAAGATCAGACTTCACTATGAGGAGGCGCAGCAGCATCCGCTGCCGGCGCGCCTGACAGTTCTTCTGGATATTCTGGACCAGTTGGCCGAGAATCCGGCCTCCCCCCGGCGCCGCTGACATGACCGGCAGCCCGGCGGATCCTGCCAGTCAGGCGCGAAGCCCGTATTCACCCGAACAGCGCCGCCAGTTCAGCCAGCAGCTTCTCGCAGCCATACCAAGGCTCCGGGCTTTCGCGCTGTCGCTTTCCGCGCACGCTGACTATGCTGACGATCTGGTTCAGGACACGCTGATGAAAGCCTGGAACCATCAGGGCAGTTTTCAGCCAGGCACCAACATCAGAGCCTGGCTTTTCACCATCCTGCGCAATCAGTATTTCAGCCAGCTCCGCAAGCGCCGGCGCGAGGTCGAGGACGCCGGAGGCGACTACGCAGGCAGTATAACCACGCCCGGCGGACAGGACAGCCAGCTCGACATGTCGGACCTACGGATCGCGCTCCAGCAGCTGCCAGCCGACCAGCGCGAGGCGGTGGTGCTGGTGGGCGCTTCGGGCTTCTCTTATCAGGAAGTGGCCGAGATCTGCGGCGTACCGGTCGGAACGGTGAAGAGCCGCGTCAACCGCGCGCGCAACAGACTGGCGGCGCTGCTGGGGATGCCTGACCGGCGTGCATCCGGCAGTTCCCCGGAAAACGCATGAACGATTTCGGCGCTTCCCCTTGCTGCCCTGGCGGGCAAAGAAACGCGCGCGCCTCAGCGGGCAAACTCCAGCTTGCAAGTCAGCCCCCCGGTCCGGAAGTGGCGGGTCGCCTTGATCGTGCTTGAGGCGATCAGCATCCACCCGAAGCCCGCATATACAGGCTCGCCTTCGATGCGGGGGCCGCCATGCTCGCGCCACACGAGGCGGAGCCTGTTCTTCGTCACAGTCCAGACGATGTCCACCTGGCCCTCAGAGCCTGACAGCGCACCAAACTTTGCTGCATTCACGGCAAGCTCATGCAGGACGAGACCCAGCTGTGTTGCTACCTCGGCACTCAGCAGGACGCTGGGCCCCTTCAGGCGGATGCGCTCCTGATTGTCATCGGCGAGGGCCGCCACCTGGTGAAGAATGATGGTCTCAAGCCTTGCGCCTCCCCAGTCAGCCTCCGTGAGCAGGCTATGCGAGGCCGCCAAGCTTCGGATGCGGCCCTCGAAGGCCTCGACAAAGCTGGCGGTGCTGGGGCTCGAGCGTAGCGTCTGCCGCGCCAGGGACTGGACCACCGCCAGCGTATTCTTCACCCGGTGCGAAAGCTCGCGCAGCAGCATCGCCTGGCGCGTCTCCCAGGTTTTGCGCTCGGTGATGTCCTGCACGATCCCGTGCATGCTGATAGCGCGGCCCTCCTCGTCCGTGATCACATCTCCCGCCAGCCTCGTCCAGATTTGTGCGCCGCCAGGCCGGATGATGGGACATTCAAGCGTAAAAGACCCGCCCCTCAGTATGGCATGGGCAAAGGCCTTGCGGACCTGCTGCCGGTGTGCGGGGGGAATGCGCTGCACCAGCATCTCGAGCGAAGGCTGGCCCTTTGCGGGATCAAGCCCGTACAGCGCGAACATCTCAGGTGACCAGTGAAGTTCGCGGCGGCGCAGGTCCAGATGCCAGGCCGCGACATGGGCCGTCGTGAAAACCACGGAGCGCAGCATGGAAGCCGTGCGGAGTTCCCTCTCAACACCCATCCGCGGCGATACATCAATGATCGTGCCATGCAGGCCAGTAAGGCGGCCTGCCGCGTCGAACTCCGCAGCGCCTCTGTCAAGCACCCACACCTGTTGACCCGTCACGGCGTTCCGCACGCGATACTCGGCCTCAAGACCCGGGGACTGCGCGGACAAGCCGTTCAGCGCCTGATCATACGGGGCGCGGTCTTCGGCCAGGATCACCTCTGGCCAGGCAGCAGCAGGGCCTACGGACAGCAGCCCCATCACCTCGGTGCAATTGTCGGAACACAGCATGAGGTCCGCCGTGTAATCAATGGAGTAGAATACGATGCGCGCAACACTGAGAGCCTGTAGGGCCCAGCCAAATTCCTGATGGCGCGGACCATGCTGTGTCATGCGCTTCGAGCGGTTGGCGCGCCGATCAAGCCGCTCCGCTGACTGCCAACACAGTTTACGCATATGCACAACCCATGAAAGCTGCCTGGAAGGGGCAGTCCTCCTTCCTGTCATCCGCGCGCCCGCCATGTTCATTCCGAAAAAAGGGCACGATGCAGCCCATGTGGCGCTTTCCCTAGCGTTTCAACCAGACTTGCAATGCGCTGCGCCGAAGGCTTGTTCCACAGGCCTGGCGCATGATGGCAATGGTATAAAGGCGACATAAGCGGCAGCGGCCTCAGATCAATGTCCCGTAAACGATGATCGCTCCGGCACGTCACACGTGCGGAATGATATCCACGTGTGCTCGCGTGCCGCTCTCCTCCTCCTCTCACATCAGTGAGCCATGGTGACACCACAGGACTGCCGTTCCGCCACTGACTCGGGCAAATGGGGTTTGACGTGATCGGGCTGGACCGGAAGCTGCACCATGATGGCCAGCATGCCAATGTGCTACAGTGCGCTTATGGCCAACCCAACCGCTCGTTTGGGTGCCACGGCACCACCAAAGGCGAGTTTAAAGCACCAGTTTCTCAAGGGCGATTTGGATTCCCAGCCACGCACATGGAGACGCGCACCGCCGCTCATTGGCAGCCCGTCGCCAACTCTTGCGTGGCGGCTGATTTGAGTCTCCAGGCTGCAATCTCACATCCAATCACCTCTGATCTGAGCGTAGCGTACCGTCCAAACCCAAACTCTGTGTTCAAGGCCCATGAACGCCACCTATTCTGGAATGTTCCTGCATACGGCAACGTGCGAGAGTTGATTAGCAATGGCATGACGATCTAGGTTCATCACCTTGATGAATGACTTGAGGATTCGATGACCAAGCTTGCCCGCTTCGCCAGTGCCGCCACATTCGTGCTGTCCTTCGCCGCAACGGCCTTTGCCGCCAATTATGAAAATCCCCCCGTGTTTCAAGCCTCTGCCTTGCTCGGCACTGATGCGGAGGGACCGGGCTATAAGGTGGAGGAGACCGTCAGCAGCGATGGTTACCTGCGGATCTACAACGTCGAGACCCCCTGGGGCAGGGTCACTGTGCATGGCGACCAGATGATGAACATGCGTATCAAGGAGATTCGTGCGCTCGATGCGATGGACAGGACGGCAAGATCCAAGCAATTCGGCGACGCGCTGGTGAGCGCCGGGCTCAAACCTATCGAATTCGCGGGCAATCTTGTCACCCATCCGGTGGATACGGTGAAGAACACCGTCTCCGGCGTCGGCAAGCTGTTCGGCAGCATCGGTTCCGGTATCCGCAATGCCGGTAAGTCGCAGGACAACGTCGTCGAAAGCGTCACGGGGGCTGCCAAG
This sequence comes from Hyphomicrobiales bacterium, assembly GCA_040383265.1. GTDB lineage: Bacteria > Pseudomonadota > Alphaproteobacteria > Rhizobiales > Aestuariivirgaceae > Aestuariivirga. The sequence continues at coordinate 65,764 of JBEIDW010000002.1, read as the reverse complement.
CAGCGCCGCCTGATTGCCTATAGCTACGGTATCGACCCCTACACCGATCTGCCGCCGCTCAAGGAAAAGCTTGACCAGATGTCGCGCGCGGCTGCAGCGGGTGGGTTAGCCGTCACAGGTGCATTCATTCTCATCCCCGGCGCCGCAGGAACCGTCATCTCGAATGTCTCCGGCGCGCAGACGATGAACGAAATGGTGAGGGATGATTCCGCCGCCCAATTGATGGACGTCAACCGCAGGACGCTGCTCGGTATCGGCGCGAACCCTGATCTGACCGAGGAACTGCTCACCAACCCGCATTACACGCCCACCGACATGACCGCCTTCGCCGGCGCACTCGGCAGCATGGGAAAGCTTGAAAACATCGACGTGCTGATCAGCCGCGCCTCGGCGGCAACCAGCCGTGACACCGCCTTCTTCATGCGCCGCAATGCCGAATTGATGTCAGCGCGGCAGAGCGAACTGGGTGACATCACGGGATTTGTGTCGCTCCCCTCCATGCCGCTTCCCATCGCTACCTCGCGCGATGATGGCCTGATCGCCGTGTTCGCGCTTGATACGCTGGCCTGGACCAAGGCCAACAGTGAGTCCATCACGGCGCTCACCGGAGCGGCACGAGCGCAGGGCATGGGTGGCCCCTTCATCCTCAGCATCACAGGCACCACCACGCCGCTGGCCCGGCAACAACTGGCAGCGCTTGGCTGGGAAATCGAGCAGGCCGAGCAGTAGCCCCCCTACGCCTAACGCGGCTGGCCCTTCTTCTGCATCGCATCGAGGAGGGCGGCACCCAGACTGCCACTCTCGGGCCTTGCGGCAGGCTTCGATGTGCCAAACTTTGCCACTTGCCTCGCATCCTTCGGGCTGGCCGAAGGCCCGCGCGCCAGGCGGGTTTCCTTGGCTGACTCGCCGCCGTCCTTGCGCATGGTAAGGCCGATGCGGTTCCGCGCCACGTCCACCTCCACAACGCGCACCCGCACGATGTCACCTGCCTTCACCACGTCATGCGGGTCCTTCACGAAGCGATCCGCCAGTTGACTCACATGCACCAGCCCATCCTGATGCACGCCAATGTCAACGAAGGCGCCAAAGGCCGCGACATTTGTCACCGTACCTTCGAGTGACATGCCGGGCCTCAGATCCTTGATGGTTTCAACGCCCTCGGTGAAGGTGGCGGTCTTGAAACTCGGGCGCGGGTCGCGGCCCGGCTTTTCAAGTTCGGTCAGAATGTCCTTGACGGTCGGGAGGCCGAAGTCCGCGTTGACGAAAGCCTCCGGCTTGAGGCTGCGGAGCCTTGCGGTATCTCCCATCAGGCTGCGGATGTCGCGTCCGCAGGCCTCGACGATCCGGCGCGCCACGCCATAGGCCTCCGGGTGAACGGCAGAGGCATCGAGCGGTTCCGCGCCATCAGTTATGCGCAGGAAGCCTGCTGACTGCTGGAACGCCTTTGGGCCGAGGCGCGAGACCTTGAGCAGATCCTGGCGGGACGCGAACGCGCCGTTGGCATGGCGGTATTCAACGATCGCCTCGGCAAGGCCCGGCCCCAACCCTGAGACATACGCAAGCAGCGGGGCGGATGCGGTGTTGAGATCAACCCCCACCGCGTTCACGGCATCTTCCACAACCGCTTCAAGCGAGCGGCCAAGCTGGAACTGGTCAACGTCATGCTGGTACTGGCCAACACCGATCGACTTGGGCTCGATCTTGACGAGTTCGGCCAGCGGGTCCTGCAGGCGGCGCGCAATGGATACGGCGCCACGCAGCGATACATCAAGATCCGGAAACTCTTTCGCCGCACGCTCAGAAGCCGAATAAACAGACGCGCCCGCCTCCGATACGACGACCTTGGTCGGCGCCTTCATGCCCCTGGGCAGCAGCGCTAGCGCATCAGCCACGAAGCGTTCCGTCTCCCGACTGGCCGTACCATTGCCGATGGCGATGAGGTCCACGCCATGCTGGGTGACAAGCCGAAGCAATATGGCCTCAGCTCCGCGCACATCGTTCTTTGGTGGAAAGGGATAGAGTGTCTCGGTTGCAAGAAGCTTACCCGTGGCGTCGATCACTGCCGCCTTGACGCCGGTGCGGATACCAGGATCAAGGCCCAGCGTGGGGCGCGCGCCTGCTGGGGCGGCAAGCAGAAGGTTCTTGAGGTTGCGGGCAAAGACGGCAATCGCTTCTTCCTGCGCCCGCGCCCGGAGATCGCCCATCAGGTCGATCATCATGGTGATGGCGAGCCTCACGCGCCACGTCCAGTCCGCCACCGTGCGCAGCCACTTGTCTCCGGGCTGTGCACCTGTGATGCCAATGGCGCGGGCAATGATCTCGGCCGCACGCGCGCCACCGGTTTCAGGATCAGGCGCGATGTCGAGCGTCACCACCTCTTCCTTGGCAGCGCGCAGCATGGCAAGCGCCCGGTGAGAGGGCACAGTGGCCCAGGGCTCGCGGTGGTCGAAGTAGTCGGAGAACTTGGCGCCCTTCTCCTCCTGTCCGGCGACGACCTTGGAAGAGAGAATGGCCTCCGCCTTCATGAAGGCACGGAGTTCGCCGAGCAGCGCCGCACGTTCTGCCAGGCGCTCCATCAGGATGTCGCGCGCGCCATCGAGCGCCTCCTTGACCGTCTTCACCGTCTCGGTGATGAAGCCACGGGCGAGCGCTTCAGGCTCCGCCGCGCGGTCTGCCAGAATGGCGTCGATCAAGGGTTCAAGGCCATTCTCGCGCGCAATCATCGCCTTGGTGCGGCGCTTCGGCTTGTAGGGCAGATAGATATCCTCAAGCTCGGACTTGGTGCTGGCTGTCACAATGGAACGCGCCAGCTCATCCGTCAGCTTGCCCTGCGCGCGGATCGAGTCAGTGATCGTTTTGCGCCGGTCTTCGAGCTCGCGCAGATAAACAAGGCGCTCGGACAGCTGGCGAAGCTGCGTATCGTCCAGCCCGCCAGTCACTTCCTTGCGATAGCGCGCGATGAAGGGCACGGTTGCGCCCTCATCCAACAGCGCCACGGCCGCTGCAACCTGCTTCGCGCCAGCGTTGACTTCACCGGCAATGGTCTCGAAAATCTTTGCAGCGCTATCCAAAATTAATCACTCGACTCAACAGAAGGGTTTCGCTTGATGGCGCTTCTCCTGCCGGGGCAGAGTCAGAGGGTCAAGACCCGAAGATTTCTGTGGATGATGACTGGCCCGCAGTTGCCGGGCCTATGGCGCGCCAGCCGCCATAGGCCGTAACCGGACAATGACGTAGAATCAGAAATCGATCGCCAGCAGTGAGAAATCATCCGGAAGGGCACCGGGGCCATTGAGGCCGCGCACCCACGACAGCACTTCACCAGGCTCGCTCTGGCTCATCTTGTCCACAAAGGTCTGGAACTCCAGCATCTCGCCGGGTGCCGTTTCGACCTCGAACGTGCCGTCGCTGACCAGATGCAGCCTGTCTCCGGCACCGATGATGCAGTGCGCCGTGCGGTACATCATGCCTTCCATCATGCCAATGGCAATGCCGGGAGTGGAGAGCGTTTCCACGCGTCCATCCATCCGTCGCAGAACGGAGGGAGGATGGCCGGCACTGGCATAGCGGAGTTCGCAGTTGCTGCGGCGGTACACGCCATACCAGATGGTGAAGTACATGTTGTGCTGCTTTTCCATTGGAAAGGCATCGTTCAGCGCTGAGAGCACCGCGCCCGGCTCACGAAAGTCGGTACGTGGGAGAGCAGCTGAGCGCAGAACGTTGATCGCCGTCACCGATAACAACGCGGCACCCACACCATGCCCGCACACATCCAGCAGGTAGAAGGCGATGTGGTCATCATCGATCTCGTGATATCCGAAGCTGTCACCTCCCAGTTCGGTGGAGGGGACGAGCAGCCATTCCGTGCGGGGCGTTTCCTTGCGGGGCTCCGGCAAAATGGAGAAGATATAGTTGGCGGCTTCCGACAGCTCTTCCTGCAGGCGGTCTTGCGTGCGCTGCAGGGCGACATTCATTTCCGCCAACTGGTCTTCCACCGCCTCGCCATGCTCGATCGTCGCCTGGTAAAGCAGGTTGACGTCTTCCAGCTCAGCTCTCGCCTGGGCCAGTTCTTCTTCCAGCGCGGCAACCCGCGCTGCGAGGGCTGTTTCGCCGCCCCCGCTCCCGTCCGGCCCGAGTGTCATGTTGTGTGCTTTCGTTATCGAGCGTCTTGATTACTTGCGTGCTAAAGCAGCAATCGCCACGTCGACGCTGTCATGCAGGCCAAAAATATTGTCAAAGCCGCTGACGGCCAAAACTTCCTTCACATTGGCTTTGGCGCAGGCAATGGTCAGGCCGCCGCCACCCGCCTTGGCCTTCTTGGCCGTGGTGAGAATGACCCGGAGTCCTGCCGACGAGATGTAGTCAAGGTCAGCGGCATCGACCACCACCAGTTTCGGGCCGGCATCGAGCAGCGCATTCGCGTCGTCTTCGAAGGCCTTGGCACTGCTTGAATCGATACGGCGGGAGGGCTTCAGGACCAATGCGCCGCCGATGACTTCATGATTGAGATTGCTCACGTGCTTTACTCTCCCCAAAAATGGCGGCTCATGCCGCCTTCAACTTCATTTCCATCTTCAGGCGGTTGAAACCGTCTTCCCGCCTGTAGTCGAGCCTATCCATGATCTTCCTGACAATTGTAACGCCGAGCCCGCCAATCTTGCGGTCGTCGATGTCACCGTCCGGATGTTCGATGTCCGCGGTGAGCGGATCGAACGGAAGGCCGTCATCGTGCAATTCGGCGCGTAAAACGCCTTTGTCATGCTCGATCAGCAGACTGATGGTCGCCTCACCCCGCCCGGCAAGCCCGTGAGAGATGATATTGGTGATCAGCTCATCGAGCGCCAATCCGAAACGCAACGCCTCCTCGGGGGCAATGCCATTTTCCTCGCCGAACGCCTCCAGGGCGTCAATGACGCGACCGACTTCCTGTACGTCGTTTGCAAGCGACATGTCGAGCTGGCTAACCAAACAGACGCTCCCCAAGACACTTTCCAGACACCGCGCTAACCCAACTCTGCATCAACGGTCAAGCATGCGCAACGGGGGATGGACAAATTAAGTCAAGTGAGAATCACCTTCCGCGTGGCAGCTCGATGGGCTAGAGTGACCGCCTCAACGCGTTTCAGCTACTTTGCGGGGCCTTATCATGCTGACAGTTCCGGAGGAATTCCTCCTTCTTACGCTCAAGGACGAAGACGGCGGTTTCGTCGATATTCCGCTGGAATACCAACGCGCGGGCTTTGTCGGCGCCGCCATCATGGAACTGGGCCTTGTAGGCCGCCTCGACAGCGATCTTGACCGTATCTGGGTCGTTGACAAGACGCCAACGGGCAACAGCTCGCTTGACCCTGTGCTGGCAAAGCTCTCCGCGCCTGATTTCGATCACAACGCCGAAAATCTGATCAACCAGTTGATCGAGCTGGGTGACACGGTGCGTGAGCAGTCCCTGGCGCGGCTGTGCGACAAGAAGATCCTGGTCGAGACCGAGGGCCGGCTTCTGTGGTTCCTCAAGACGCGGCGCTATCCGGCGATCGACGGCAGGGAAATCCGCGAGGTGAAGCTCCGGTTGCTGGAAGTGCTGCTGCGCGACGGCCTGCCGGATCCGCGCGATGTTTGCCTTATGTCGCTGGCCGAAACCTGCGGCATCATCCGGCAGATCGTGCCGGCGTCCGAGCTCAAGCTGGCACGGGAGCGTATCGCCACGTTCTCCAAGATGGAACTCATCGGCCAGAACGTGAACCATTACATCGAGATTTTTGAGCGCGCCATGGCCATGGCCACGCCGGCGCATATGTAAGCCCGGAAAAACGCGATAAATACTAAAAGAGCGCCGCCAGTTGCGGCGCTCTTTCTGTTTCAGCGTTCGGCCTCGTCAAGATCAGCCTCGACATCGCGGGTGCTCTCCATCGTCAGAAAATCAACTGTCATGGGTAGCCCCAATTCAACAGACGGAGAGTGTTGCAACTTGAGCGTGATCTCTGTTGGCGCAGCCTTGAGCAGGTGTCCTCCGCTGGTGCGGTCTGCTGTAATGAAATGCAGATGCAGGCCTGGAAGATGCACGCCATTCAGGAACTGCGGGGTGTAGAAACCGATGATCGTTCCCTCCACATCATGAAAGTCGAACACCGTCTGCACCCGGGTCACCTCCACCAGAGGCAGATAGTTGCTCTGCTTTGGAACCGAGCGCGCCTGAACATAGCTGAAACGGCCATCGATCCGGATCGAATACATCAGGTTCGGGGACGGGAGGAGATCGAGGATCGTCTGCTCGAACGCACTTGCGGAAATGGGATCGGAAAATCTCTCCTCCGTATCCCCAATGAAGTGGGTGCACAGGGCGAAGGGCGTGCGGACCGTATCCGCCATGCGTTCGGCGTCCCCCTGCGGCCTGAGGCAGTAAACCGCATCATCCAACAGTACAAGTTCGCCGTCGAGATCGTTGAAGGTTCCGATGCCGAGATTGCCCTTCTGGCGCAGCAGACCGATCGTCGTGTCTGCCCGGTAAATACCCTCGACCAGCGCCGAAAGAGGAGCCGAAATGAAAACGGGCGGCCGACCCACGTTTTTCTTAGTATCAACCATATGAACCCGCCTGAGAATTGACACGACTTTTCAAGAGTCAGGCTTTATGAGAGCAAGCGCAAGCTAAATATGCTTGTTTGGAAAAACTTGGCTGGCTACCATAGCCGAGGAATGGCATCTAAGGCCGATGTAAGACAATAGTTAACGATTTCACGGCTGACGGCGACGCTCGGGCCGGGTTGTGGAAGCGAGGGGAACGATTGGATGAGTGGCATGAGACCGCTTCTTGAGATATCGATGGGTATGGACGCATTCTCTGCGGAATGGCTGCACTGCGACCGGATTTCGTCCTATGTCGCGCGCATGGTAAGCCATAACCGGGCGGATTCACTCCTTTATGCCAACCTGCTGAGCTCCGCTCTGAACGAGCTCCTTGAGACAGTATTCCTCAATCATGGCCCGGATGGCGACTTCTCATGCCGCGTATGCCGCGACGGCGGCACGGATATTATCGAAATCACGATGCCCTGCGACGAAAAAACCGGCGAATTCTATGCGGAAGCGGCCAACCGCCTGTCGAAAGGAGACGTCGCCGAAACCTACCGCGCAGCGCTCTTCTCGTCTGATGTGCCGGATCCGCACCTTGGACTTCTCGAAATCGCCTCAGATTACCGCGCCAAGATCAGCATCGCGCCTGCAGGCAGTCGGCTGACGCTGTCGGCCGAAATGGCTCTGGAAGGAGCCACTTCATGAGCGGCATGGCAAAAGCGACGTACGCGTCAGCTTTCAACGAGAACAACCAGGAATTCATCATTTCGGGCAAACTCCGCCCGCGCGAGGAAGCGGAACTGGCCCCATTGGCGGAGTCGCTTGGCCGTGCGCTTTCCCAGGTGCGCGGGACCTTTTACCTAAACGTCAAGAAGCTGGCCCGCCTTAACAACGTCGCCTTCCGTGTCATCGCGGGTCTTCTGACACAGGTGAGCGAGCGCCGCGGTGACCTAAGGATCGAGGTCGTGACCTCAAGCGTGCTTGGGTGGTCCACCCGCAAGTTCCTGCCGCTTGCACGGACCCTGCCGAATGTGACCGTCACCGAATACGACAAGGATTTCTATCCCGGGCAGTCGTTCCTCGAGGAAGGCGGCTTCATCCCCATCCTGCGCAATCAGACGCGGCTGACATGGCGGCACGAGCGCGACCTTCTTCCACAGCATGGGCTGAAGCCCGGAATGAGCGTTGCCGATATCTGCTGCGGCATCGGCGACTTCGCGGTATTGCTGCAAAAGGAATTCAAACCGGAGCGTCTTCTCGCGCTCGATCACTCAAAGTCGAGCCTCGACTACGCGCGCAAGGTAGCCCGCGACTTCGGCATCTCTGAAATCGAATATGTCTACGGCGACGCATCCGAGATGGTGATCGAGGACAATGAATTCGACTTCGTGATCTGCCGGCACTCGCTTCAGGTTTTCGACCGGCCGGAACTGATACTTAAGGAACTGTTCCGCATCTGCAAGCCAGGCGGCCGCGTCTACATCACCAATGAGAAGAACTCGCACTGCCTCGGCGAGCCGCGCGGCGAAAGCATCCAGTGGACCTACACCGAAGTTGCCCGGCTGTGGGCGGATTTCAAGATGGACATCGAACTTGGTCCCAAGAGCTGCCGCTACCTCATCGATGCTGGATTCAATGACATCAAGATTAACACTTTCATGGTCACCAACCGCGACGGAGACCCACAGGAATTCGCCGACATGATTCAGGCTTGGGAAAACGTCTACGCCGGTGAAATGGCGCGGGACCGGGGCGATCCTCCGGAATTCATCACCAAGTTCCGGCAGGGCTTCCAGGACCATATCTACGCGGCGCTGCACCCCAAGGGGTATGCCGGCTGGCCGATCTGGGCCGCTTCGGGACAGAAGCCGCTATGAGCTCCGGCACGCCAGGGGGCGTTACAAAGGGAACTCTGCTGACGAGCTTCCGCACCAAATTCGTCGCGCTGATCGGCGCGGCCGTGCTGCTGTCCCTTCTGGTGAGCGGCGGGGTTGCCCTGTGGAACGTGAAGCAGCTCTCGCGCAACGCATCCATCGAGATCGAAAAAGGCCTGAGCGACGCGGCGGCCGAATATCTCACGCGCTACATCGATGTGACTTCGCAGCGCGCGACGCTGATGATCAACCGCACCTTTGACCAGCTGACGATGCTGGCGCTGTTCACCCAGCGCCTGATCGACCAACCGGAAATCGGCAAAGACATCAACGCATTGCTGGCGAAATACCCGGACTTCCAGGACAGCATGAAGTTCGATTCCAATGGCAACTGGCTGCAGAACGCGCCAGGCGAGCCTTCGGTCATCAGCGTCTGGGGTTATTTGCTCGACGGCCCTGGCTCAATGCGCGCCGACGTGGCCGATGCCGTGAAGAACTCCGCTTTCTTCGATCTCATCGTGCCCTCGCTCATGGGCTCGGGTCAAAGCAAGCTGCAGATCTATTACGTGGGGCCTAAAGAGCGCCCCATCATGCGCACCATGCCCTACTCCGAGCAGGCCCAGACATTCGGCAAGCTTTATCCTGGCAACAATGACCAAAACTGGTGGGACTTCTTTTTCCCCGGGGTTTATGAGGCATGGCAGAAGTGGGTGAAAGACCCCGCATCGCGGCCTGTGCCAACCGATGTTACGGTTCTATCCCCCTACATCGACGCGATCACCGGCAAGCTCATCGTAAGCTATTTCCATCCGCTCTACACTAAGGACCGCAAGGATGTCGCCGGCATGGTCGCGGTGGATATCACGCTGGAGCAACTCACCGAACTCGTGGATGGCGTGAAGATCGCCCAGACCGGCTTCGCCTTCCTGTCGCAGCAGAACGGCAATGTGCTGACGATGAACCAGGCTGGTGAGGCGATGCTCGGCCTGCAGCAGGAAAATGCCACGGGCGCCGGTGTCACCGGCATCAGCCGCACCCTTTCCAAGAGCATCTTCCCGGACATCGCAGCTCTCTCGATGCCAAAACCGGGGCAGACAACCCTGACCCATGTGAATATCGAGAAGGACGGAAAGACGGAAGGCTTGCTCATCGCACTTCACCCGCTGGAACCGGTGAACATGTGGCAGCCAAATGCCGGCATCGAGGCGGAACGCCTGATGATCGGCTTCGTGGTGCCGGACCGCGAAATCTATGCCTCGCTCTATGCCGCGCAGAGGGACATCGATGCGGCGACTTCCAGCATCCTCCAGGGCATTCTCGCATCTCTGCTGGGCCTTTTGCTGGTCGTTCTGACCGCTGCTGTCGGCATCTCGCGCCGCTTCACATCTGGCCTTGTGGCGTTGGCGGAAGGCGCGCGCCGCCTTGCAGCTGGCGACTATAACGTCCAGATACCGGTCAAGGGCCGCGATGAGGTGGCCCTGGTCGGCACCGCATTCAACTCCATGGCGCGCGAAATCAGCGACCATACGGCGACGCTGGAAGACCGCGTCGCGGCGCGCACGCGTGAACTTGCATCCGCCAACGACGAGATCCAGCAACTCTATGTGAAATTGAAGGACGAGAACCTTCGCATGGGCGCCGAACTCGACATCGCGCGCCGGCTGCAGATGATGGTAATGCCCGCAATGAGCGAGCTGGAGGGCATTCCCGACCTCGACATCGCGAGCTATGTCGAACCCGCCGATGAAGTGGGCGGCGACTATTTCGATGTGCTCTACATGCAGGGCCGCGCCAAGATCGGCATCGGCGACGTGACGGGCCATGGCATCGAGAGCGGCGTACTGATGCTGATGGTACAATCGGTGGCGCTTGCGCTGCATGAGCGCGGCGTAGACGACCCGCGCACATTCCTCGATGTGCTGAACCGCGCCATTTACAAGAATGCTGAGCGCACCAAGTCAGGCAAGCACCTGTCTTTGTCCTTCCTGGACTACGCTGACCATGAGGTGACGCTGGCGGGCCAGCACGAGGAAACCATTATCATCCGCAAGGATGGCAGCATCGAGCGCATCGACACGATGGATCTGGGCTTCCCCATCGGCCTTGAGGAGAACATCTCGGAGTTCGTCGCCTCAACCACGAGGCCCTTCGCGCCAGGTGACATGATCGTGCTGTTCACCGATGGCATCACTGAGGCCGAGAGCGAGGACAACCGGCTTTACGGCATCGACAAGCTCATCGACATCGCCGTCAAGGTTCAAAGCGCCACTGCCGCCGAGGCCGTGGCCGCGATCATCGCCGATGTGAGGGCGCATATTGGAACGCAAAAAGTTCACGATGACATTACGCTCGTCGTTCTGAAGCACAGGTGATTCATGGCGGTCATTTTCGGAAGCACGGAAAGCATCAATGGCCCTTCGGCCTTCTCAATGGGGGTCGTGCTGCATGAAGGCCCGCTTGGCGTGACGTGGCAGCACGCCAGCGCCACCTGTGAATTTCTTGGCGACGTGTTCGCCTTGCAACACGCGAGGGCGGGCATGGACTACACCGAGGCGCGTCACTCGATTGTTTATCTGGTGAACGAACTGCTGGAGAACGCCATCAAGTTCCGCATGCCCGGCGACATCGAGATCAAGGGATCGCTTGAGGACGGAAATTTCGAGGTGACGGTGACCAACCGCACCGCGACTGAAACAGCCGGGAAATTCCAGGGCCTGCTGGCAGAATTGACAACGAGGGACCCGGGCGAACTTCTGATCGAACGCATCGAGGCCAATGCCGCCGATGAGACGTCGTCGGGATCAGGACTGGGCATTCTCACCCTTATGAACGATTACGGCGCCCGTATGGGCTGGCACTTCAGCGACGCTCCCAGGGGCGAAGCGGTCGTGCTGGTCACGCGCGCGTCACTCACTCTCAACTGAACACCAGAGGTCGACCCACTATGGAAATCAAAACCGGCGAATATAGCGTCTGGACTGAAGGCTCCACCATTCACTACGAGGGCACGCTGCGCCTGTCGGGCACGGACGCCTATCAGCCCATTCTCGATGCGATGCATGCCGTTCTGGCGCAGAAGCCGCAGACCGTGGTGCTGGATCTCACCCAACTCGAATTCCTCAACAGCTCCGGCATCAATCTTCTGGCGAAGTTCACCATCGAAATGCGCAAGCACCCGGATACGGGCCTTAAGGTGTTCGGCTCGACGAATATTCCGTGGCAGGGAAAATCGCTTCCCAACCTGCAAAAGCTGAACAAGAGCGTGGAACTCGTCATCGCCTGAGCATTCTGCCCGGCAAACGACATAAGGACCGGAAAGGGAGGCGTCCACAGGCGCCGCCCTGTTTCTTTGGAGCAGACTTCACGCCAACGGAATTAACCGAAGCCTGCGTGATTGCAGATGACCGCGCTTTGCCTTAGGCGGCTCTGGCGCCCGGCATAACGTCATCCACCGAACTCTTCATGATGCGGTTCAGGTGGCGAAGATGGTAGTTCAGCTCATCCAGCCGGTCGAGACTGATATGACCGCCGTTGCTATCCTCGTGGTTGTGGTAGCAAGACGCCAGAACGGTGGTGAGCGAGGCCTCCGCCAGTTCAACGGCCTTCTGCCAGGGTTCGGGATTTGCTTCGATGGCCTGCAGAAAGCCTTCCGCCCAGTCAGCGGCATAGAACTGGCCGTTTTCACTGCGAGGCAGAGCGACCGCCGTCAGGATCCGGTAAGATGTGAGCGACCGCCTGATCTGCGCCTCGAAATTCCGGAGCTCGCCAAGAACGTTCCGCGCCTCCTCCCGCGAGGCAAATTGTGGCGTCTCGCCAGACCATATCCAGGGCATCCAATCGGACTCAGGCAGGCCGCCGGCCATCGCCAGCCCTGTCAGGAAGCCATGAATATCCGCAGGTTCCATGGTCCAGCGGGGTGCGCGGCCAGAGGCGGCATAGGCCTTGAACCAGGAAAGCTGGCTGGAGTTTTCGTAAGTCATCTGGCCCACCCTTCGAATGTTGGTTGCCAAACGATTGCGCGATATGGTTAATTTTTTCTTATGTAACTTGGCCGCTGACGCGATTGTGCCGCCAGCAGGCTTCCTTTAATGAAGGCGCATGAGAAAATCCCTGCTTGGCGCCGCCCTGTTCCTCCTGGCCCCGGTTGTTCCGGCACTCGCCGGCGATAACGGGCTTTCACTCGCTCCCGTGCCGTATGTGCTGAACCTGCCAGAGACGATTACCGGCCATCTTTCAACCGGCGCGTTGACAGGCCCCTTCGCCGAAGAGGTGAAGCAGGCCGGGGCGCAGGCATCGGCGCTCGTCTATTATCAGCCGGAAATCGGCGACAAGGCGATCCTTATGTCCGTCTATTACTTCCCTTCGGGCAAGTTCGACGCGGCGCAGAACCCCGATGAGCCACCGCGCTTCGGCCAGGAGGTTATCCGCAAGGATGGCATGGTGTTGAGCGTCGCCGGGCCGCATGACACGATCTACGAGCCGGAAACGCCGGATGGCCGGGATGTCATCGCGGCATCCGGCTTGATCTACGCGCCGCAAAGCTACCTGCCCAAGTAACACCCCATCGCCTTTATAAATTATCCCCTGCTTGGCGGTCTTCAGCATTCCGCCTCTGGCGCATGCACTGCCACACGGATAAACAGGTCCCGGGGGCAGCGGGGGAAGCGCACGACATGACGGTCAAGCTGGCGGGAACACTTCTGCGGATCATCGTGATCGCGCTCACGGCGGCGACCTGCGCCGACATCGGGCGCACGCTTTATGGCTGGCTGACCGGCACGCCGGGCGCCAACTGGTCACTGTCCGGCCGCTGGTTCCTGATGGTCTTCGACGGCCATCCTGTTACCCCAAACATTACAGCCGAGCCGTCCCTGCCTTTCGAATATGCCGTTGGCTACAGCGCCTATTATGCCGTGTCCCTGATCTTCGCTACGGCTTACCTCATCCTGTTCGAAGGCCTTCTGCGCCGTCCGCTGGGTCTTCTGAACGGTCTTGCCTTCGGTCTCGCCACCATCGTGTTTCCGCTGCTCGTGCAAATGCCCGCGATGGGCTCTGGCTTCTTTGGGCTGAATACTCAGATGCCTCTCGCCATATTCGGGCGCACGCTGGTGCAACATGCATGCTTCGGCCTGGGGCTTGGCGCCGGTGCCCTGATCGCGTCGCGTCTGGTGAAAAGCGACCGTGTTGGCCTAAAGCCCGGGACAGTTACGTGAGCAACATGCAGCAGATTTGGATTCATCATGTTGAGTGACTTCTCCGCCCTCGAGCTTGCTCGGTTCCAGTTCGCCTTCACGGTGTCCGCGCATATCATCTTTCCAGCCTTCACCATCGGTCTCGCGAGCTTCCTCGCAGTGCTCAACGCACTATGGCTGTGGCGGCGGGACGAAGTCTATCTTGCGCTGTTCGAACAATGGAAGACGATCTTCGCCGTCAGCTTCGGCATGGGCGTCGTGTCTGGCGTCGTCATGTCCTATCAGTTCGGCACAAACTGGCCGGTGTTCGCGGACAAGGTGGGCCCCGTTCTGGGGCCGCTCATGGGCTATGAGGTGCTCACGGCCTTCTTTCTCGAGGCAGGCTTCCTCGGCATCATGCTGTTCGGGCGCAACCGCGTCGGGCCAGGCCTTCACATGGCGGCAACAGCCATCGTGGCGATCGGCACGCTGATGTCAGCCTTCTGGATCCTGAGCGTTAACAGCTGGATGCATACGCCGCAGGGCTACAGCATCAGCGCGAACGGCCAGTTCTACCCTGAGGACTGGTGGCAGGTGATCTTCAACCCCTCCTTCCCCTACCGCCTGGTGCACATGGTTCTTGCGGCCTATCTCACCACTGCCTTCGTGGTCGGCGCGGTGAGTGCCTGGCATCTGCTGAAGAAACCCCGCAACCGCGCCGCCCGCATCGGCTTTTCCATGGCGATGTGGATGGCCCTGATCGTGACGCCCATCCAGATCGTGGCGGGCGATGCACACGGCCTCAATACGCTCGAACACCAGCCCGCCAAGATCGCCGCCATCGAGGGCCATTTCGAAAGCTACCCCGAAGGCCATGCTCCCCTCATCCTCATCGGGTTCCCCGATGATGAGGCCGGAAAGACCCATGTGCTGCTGGAAATTCCTTGGCTTGGCTCACTGATCCTTACCCACAGCCTGACGACGCCACTGGTGGGCCTCAACGCCTTTCCGCCGGAAGACCGGCCGCCCGCAGCACTGATCTTCTGGACCTTCCGCATCATGGTTGCGGTGGGCTTCGCCATGCTGGGGCTGGGCCTGTGGGCAGGCCTCGCGCGCTTGCGCGGCAGGCTCTACGACTGGCCGTGGCTGCACCGGGCCGCCGTGCTGATGGGACCCACGGGCTTTCTTGCCGTTCTGTGCGGCTGGATCACCACCGAAGTGGGCCGCCAGCCCTTCACCGTCTATGGCCTGCTGCGCACCGCCGACAGCGTCGCCAATTTGCGCGCCGATGCCGTTGCCGCCTCGCTCATCGCCTTCATCGTCGTCTACTTCTTTGTCTTCGGCTCCGGCACCTTCTACGTGCTGCGCCTGATGGCGCGCACGCCTGAGGAGCGGATCGACATCGAGAAACTCGGCCCCACCCGTGCCGCCGGCATCACGCCGGTTGCCGCCGTGCTGGACCGGGACCGGGGAGCATAAGCCATGCCGTTCGATCTCGCCTTCATCTGGGCCGGCCTCATCGCCATCGCGGTTCTCGCCTATGTCCTGCTCGATGGTTTTGACCTTGGCATCGGCATCCTGTTTCCCTTTCTGAAGGACCGGAAGGAACGCCACCTGGCGATGAACACCATCGCCCCCGTATGGGATGGCAACGAGACATGGCTGGTGCTGGGCGGCGGCGGTCTGTTCGCGGTGTTTCCGCTGGCCTATGGCATTGTCATGCCCGCCCTCTATCCACTCATCATCGCCATGCTTCTGGGCCTGATCTTCCGCGGCGTGGCTTTTGAATTCGTGCACCGGACAAAGCGCATGCAGGGCTTCTGGGAATTCGGCTTCTGGGCAGGATCGCTGACCGCCAGCATCGCGCAGGGCATGGCGCTCGGCACGCTGGTACAAGGCATCACGATCAGCGGCCGCAGTTACGGCGGTGGCAATTGGGATTGGCTCACCCCCTTCTCCCTTCTCACTGGCCTCGCGTTGGTGGTGGGTTACGCAATGCTGGGTGCAACATGGCTCATCATGAAAACCGAGGGCGAAACACTGGCCCGCGCCCAGCGCTTCGCCAGGCCGCTTGGCGTGGCGCTGCTCGTGCTGATCGGCACTGTCAGCATCATCACGCCGTTGCTTCGGCCAGAGTATCTGGCCCGCTGGTTCGGCTGGCCTTCAGGCGCCTACAGCGCCGTTGTTCCAGTGCTGCTCGCGGGTGCTGCCTTCGCATTGTGGACAGGGCTGCGCGACAACCACACCTACCGCCCCTTCCTCGCGACAGTGGCAATCTTCATCCTGAGCTTCGCCGGGCTAGGCGTCAGTTTCTACCCGCACCTCATTCCGCCCTCGCTGACGATCGCGGAGGCTGCGGCGCCCGACAAGTCCCTTGCCTTCCTTCTGGTGGGCGCTGTGGTGCTGATCCCGATGATCATGCTCTACACCGGTTATTCCTATTGGGTGTTCCGCGGCAAGGTACGCCACGGGGACCACTACCACTGATGCGGCGCTGGTTGTGGTTCCTGGGCTTTTACGTGGCCGGAGTTGCGGTCATGGCAGCGATTGCATTTGCAATCCGCACAGCCCTCATCTGATCTGGCGCAACACAGCCGGGATGACGAAACACAATCATCCAGGAGGCTGGACGCCTGTCTAGCCGAGTTGCGCGAAATTGGCGTGCGCGGCGATCAGCCAGCCTTCCTCGCCCTTGCGGAGAACGGTCAGGCGCGGCGCCAGCGACTGCACCTTCTGGCCCTCCAGCGTTCCGTCTATCGTGAGAATGTAGCACACCACCGCGACAACGCCGTGGGAGGTGACGGATATCTCATTGATCTTCGGGTTGGCGCGGCGGCCCGAAAGCCCCTTGAGGTAACTCTCCTTGGTAAAGACCTTGCCGTTGGAGCGCATAATCTGGAATTCCGGCGCGAGAAACTTGCTGACAGCGGTTGCATCATTTGTTTCCAGCGCGGCGATCCAGTTCAGGATGGTCTGGCGCGCCTCATCTTCGGTAATTGCTTGGGCACCGGCGGCAACGCCAGCGCCCGCCGTCAACCCGAACCCCATGACACCGGCGAGGAGGCCCAATGCCGCTTCACGCTTGTTCATCATTATGATCTCCCATGTCAGACTGGCCATTAGTTATAGGACCCTGCAGGAGCCGCAAGGTATAATTAGGGCGATTTCTTCTCGAGAAAGTTTTCCGCCAGCGCATGGTAGATGCCGGTCGGGCAGAAGGCTCTCGAAACGGCGTTGGCCAGCAGCGCGCAGGCCAGAAGCGGCAGCGCCATCTCATTGTTGCCGGTCATCTCCATCATGATGAGGACAGAGGTGATGGGAGACTGCACCACGCCGGTGAGATAAGCCACCATACCCAGCAGCACGAACTGCGTGCCGCTTCCCGCTGAGATCGGCAGCACCTCCGAGGCGAGCGAACCGAGTCCCGCCCCGATTGACAGCGACGGGGCGAACAAGCCCCCCGGAATGCCGCTGACCGAAGATACGGCGGTGGCGATGAACTTGAGCGGCACGAAGGCCCAGGCCGCCGGTTGGTCACTGTGGATGATATCATAGGCGGCTTGATAGCCTGCGCCATAACTCATGCCGCCGGACAGCGTGCCGCAGAGCGCGATGACAAGCCCGCAGCAAGCCGCAAAGAGGATGGGCGAACGATGGATGCCGGTCCACGCCCGAAGCGATGCATTGAAGCTCATGGCAATCACAAAACGGCTGAAGGCGGCCCCCATCAACCCGCCGGTGACGCCGATGATCAGAAGTGACACCCAGTCCTTCCAGCCCTGCAGTACACCCGATGTCTGGCCAAAATATGTATAGTCACCGGTGACGGCGGTGGCGGCCATGCCGGCGAGCACCGTCGCCAGCAGCACCCAGCGGATGCTTCGCACATCGAAGGAGCGGCTCAGTTCCTCAATGGCAAAGACGATACCCGCGAGGGGCGCATTGAAAGCGGCAGCAAGGCCCGCGGCGGAACCTGCGAGAATGAGTGCCCGGTATTCCTTGTGATTGCCTCCCCGAAGCCCCCACAGCAAAGATGCGCCAACCTGAATACTAGGTCCCTCCCGACCGACCGAAGCCCCGACACAGAGGCCAGCCAGCGTGAGAAGCACCTTGCCAATGGCGACACGGAAGGAGATCAGCGCATTACGCCGCTCATCGCTTTCGGTACGCATGGCGGCGATGCATTGCGGCACGCCGCTACCCTGTGAATTCGGGAACACGGCACGGACCAGATAAGCACAGAGCGCAAACCCCGCCGGGGCGAGCAGCCAGATCAGATAGGGACTTGCCGAATTAATCCCGCGGAAGATATCCTCGGCCTTGTTGGCGAGCCATGCAAAACCCGCCGAGGCGAGGCCGGTGCCGATGCCGCCGATCACGAAGAACAGCCAGCTTCTCCGGCGTCCTGCCTCCGCCCATAACCAAACCATGAACCGCACTGCCATGCCCCTGCACCTGCCGCACCCGCCAGAAGCCAGGAGCGCTTGCCTCTCGCTTAGCACGCCAAGTCAGCGACGCAAGTTTGCACAACCCGGCGACGGGACGGCACACATGGGATGTCGCGGAAGGAAACCTGCCGAGTTTGGCCTTGGGACAGCCGCTGGGCCAGACGAAGACACTGGCTGCGGAGACCCACTTCTTCTTGAATTTGGCGCTCAGGCATGCGTCAATAGACGCTGATACTTACTGCGGAGACTGCCAGCTTATGAAGACGTTGATGTTCGTGTGTCTTTGGGTGCTCGGTATGCTGGCTCCAGCGCTGGCGGAGGAGCCTTGGGCAGGTACGTGGCAGTTGAGCTGGCCGCAAGGCGGTACATTTGTGCAACTCACGCAAGAGGGTGATACGATCCGTGGTTCCTACCGGTATGGACGCGGCGAAGTCGAGGCGTCGGTCGTTGGCAACCGCATTGATGGGAAAATCATTCAGGGCGGTGTCAGTGAGACATTCAGCGCCACGTTAAGCCCGGACAAGAACAGCTTCTCCGGCAAGACCGAAACCGGGGAGTGGCTGAGCGGCATCCGCACGGAGCTTGGAAGCACAAACACGCACCATGCCCCGCCCGACCTCAGCAGCCCGCGCGCCACACTGCTGAGTTTATTGAACGCCGCCAATCTTGCGCGGCAAGGCCAGACCCATGCCTTGGCGATTGCCGTTGACACGATCAAATTCGATGACGATCCGGAATGGAGTTCGATCGGCCCCAAATTCCTCGCCACGCAGCAACTGTTTCACCTGATTGATGTTGCAACCTTCCCGCTGGCCTCGATCCCCAACGACAGCCCGGGGCCACAGCTTACGATTTCACTTCCGGTACTCGGAAAGCAATCTCCCGTTCCGCTCAGTTTCGAGCGTGGCGCTGATGGCACTTGGCTGATTGTCATGCCTTCGCCAGATACCCTGCGCACACTGCTGGAAGAGCACGAACAGGCCATCGCGGCGGCTGATGCATACCGCACTCTGGCAAGCCCACGCGACACTGTACGCACCTTTTTTGAAGGCATGGCGCGCTGGGACAGCGGTGGCCGGACTGAGGTTCTCACAACCCTTGACCTGTCAGAAATACCGGACGTTCTCAAGGCCGAGCAAGGCGCGATGTCCGCCCAATACCTGATCCGCGCGATTGACCGGGCCGGAGCCATATTGCTGCAGAGCGTGCCAAACTCAGGTGCGAGACAGCTGCCATTCATCTATTTTGAAAATCCGGCTGGACAGATCGTCATTGAGCCCATTGGCACGGGCGCGGAGGCGCGCTGGCAATTTTCAGCTGACACAGTGAGGAATGCACGGAGCATTTTTGCCGCCGTGCAGTCTGTTCCGAAATCACATACCCTCTATCCGGGCCTCATCCCACCCTCTGTCACCTTCGCGATGCGCGAAAAAGTGGAGGCCTACACCCCCGCCCTGCTCCGGGACGTCGCTGGCAATGGTCGCGTTGAGTACTGGCAGGTGATGGTTGCGCTCCTCACCGTCACGGTGATGATAGGCATTACGCTGATACTGCGGAAAGTGACGGTCTGGCTTGTGTCGCGGCGTAACCTCAGTCAATACGTCCCTCATCCAAAGCGCTTCGCCCTGACCATCGCAATTATTCCAGCATTCATATTTGGAGCCCAGGTGGTACCGTCGATCGGGCTGCCCGCCTCGACCCGCCAGTTCACGCTTCCGGTGATGGGATCGTTTATGGTGGTGATTACCACCTACGCAGCCTGGCAGTTGATCAGCATCATTGCAACGGTACTTGACGAGCTTGCCCAGAAGACCAAGACCGAGATTGACAACATACTTGTCACGTTCGTTTCCGGCCTGGCCAGCCTGTCCATCGTGGTAACCGCAGGCCTTTCGCTTGGCAAGTTGTGGTCGCTGCCAACGTCGGGCATTCTGGCAGGCCTCGGTATCGGCGGCATTGCAGTCGCCTTCGCATCGAAGGAAACCATTGCCAATGTTTTCGGCGCAGGGATCCTGCTTGGCGACAGGCCGTTCCGGAAGGGAGATCGCATAACATCCGGCAACGTCAGCGGCTGGGTCGAGGCCGTGGGCCTCCGCTCAACGCGGATCAGGACGCTCGATGACAGTCTGGTGATCGTGCCCAACAGCAAACTGGCTGATAGCATGATCGACAATCTGGGGATGCGCCGCCGCCGCTCTTTTGCGGCCAAGGTCACGGTAACCGCCGGCAGCACGCCCGAAAAACTACAGGCCTTCACCAATGCCATTGCCGCCCGGATCGGATCCGATCCGCTGTTTGATCAGTACGCCGAAGTGAATATCTCAGGGATCACGGCCAGTGGCATTGATGTCGAGATCATGGCGTTGCTCAACACCATCGAGGGCCATGAACTTCGCGCGACGGCGCACCGTCTGTACATCGACATCATGCAACTGGCCGTGGCGGAAGGACTCACTCTGGGACGGGGCATGGAGAAGAACCCCGTCTATGTTCTGCAGGAAGCCTGACTGCGGGCGGGCTACTTGTCGTAGTCCGGCGGGGTCTTCTCCCACACACCCGGGCTCTGGCCAAGCCTGTAACCCAGATCATAGAGCTTTCGCATGTAGGCCTGGTCAAATTCGCTCTTGGCCTTGTCGGTGAAATCGGGCGGGATGGAGGCGAGGTTGAAGGCAACGCCATCGCGCTCTGACTGCGCGTACATCTTATAGACGTCACCGATGCTCTGATTTTTGATCAGCGTGGTGATGGAACGGGTGGCGATCGCAAGGGCCTTTGTTTCAGTCTTCTCGGCTTGCGGCGCGAAGGTGCCGTTGATGATGACATAGAGCGCGCGCTTGCGCTTGAACTTCAGCGCCTCGTCAACTTCCTTCAACGAATTCTCCGCCGACAGCAGGAAAGCCTGCGTTGTCGTTCCACCATCGACATGCAGCTCCTCATAAAGCTTGTCATCCGCCTGAACGCGGATCAGTTGTGGCGGGAAAATGCCGGGAATGGCGGCGCTGGCAATCAGCACGTCGCGGAACAGCTGTACCCTGTTGGGGTTCCCGCTTGCCGCTATCGCTGTCATGTCCCACACGACGGGCCTCTGGGCATCGAGGTTTGTGGTGCCGACCAAAAGGCGCCGTCCCTTGGCGTTCTCCTCTGCGATGCGATCAATAAGTTCGGAAGTCACGTTCCGCGCCACCAGTGCCTTCAATGGACTGTTGTCGGTCAGGGATGCGCCGAACACCGCGCCCAGCGGACCGGTCTTGCGCATCACGTCATCGTCGGTGATGGTGGTGTAAACTTCCTTCAGTTTCTCGTCATAGTCAGGGCCGAGAAAGGCATAGGGAGCGGTCAGCGCACCGGTGCTGATGCCGGTCACCACTTCGAATTGAGGACGGGTTCCCGCCTTCGACCAACCGGCGAGCAGGCCCGCACCGAACGCGCCATCGCCGCCGCCACCCGAGACAGCGAGATAATAGGCGCGATCAAGCGGAACTGAAGGATCCTTCGCATGGGCCGCCCGCACCTGCTCCAACCGCAGCGCGGAGACCTCGTTGAACTTCCGCAGCTCGGCATCGCCCCAGTAGCGTATTCCCTTGTAACCCACGGGCGTGGCGTAGGAGTTGGACGGCGCATCATCGAGGCGCGGAACATTGGTGCCGCAGGCCGTCAACGCCCCCAGGAGAAGCATCGCCGCCAGCGCCTTCACTCCCATTCGCAGCCCCAATTCAACCTGCATGCGTCTTGCCATCGTATTTTCCCACTAATGGCCGCCAGACTCGCTCTGACTATGACCAAGCTTCCATTCATGGGTGATCAAATAGGCAAACGTCAAGCGTTGCACTGACTTCAAGCATGGCTCGCAGAGACCACGCCCCTAAACGCGACCCACTTCCCAAGAACGCGGCCTCCACAAGCTTGAGCCGCACAACCGCAATACACATCACCTGCCGCAGCCGTTACGTGCCTTCAGGTGGAGATACTGTTATAGACCTCATATTCCTCACGCAGGTACTCCCTCAGAAAGGGAAGATCCGGCGGCGTACCCCTCGCTCCGGAAGGTGACTTGTTCAACACCCGCGCCTTTAGTTTCTTGCCAACCTTGACCGACATATAATCGAGGAACGCATCGTAATTCTCATAGCGGAAGAGCGTGATATTCCCAATTTTTCCGTTCTTGCCCTTCAGCATGTTAACCTGACGCCCAACACGGGCGGGAAAGCTGGGATGCTCTGAAACATACTGCTGAGCAAACTCCTCGAAACTCATGTCATTTGTCGACTTCAAACGCCCAGGCCCGCTCTGAAGCGCATCACGCTGGCGGTATCGGTACCAGCTGTACAACCAGTCAACTGGCTCCCGGAACAGACTCAAAACCTCCGGCGGCTCCGCTGCATTCTTCAGTTTCGAGCAGACAAGCGGCTCAAGAAACTTTTGGTACTTTCGATACGTCATATGCTTGTATCCTGGAGAATCGCCAGTCATGATATCAGCATAAGGCTTAAGAATGGCCTCAGTGGATGTCGACGCGCATTTCGGCATGCAGATGAATACAAAGCCATGGGTTGGCGAAATGATCATTCCACTTACTTCCTTTTGTGCAGGAGAATTCCCTGTGCGGGCTTCGGCATTCTCTTCAGCGCCGATCTGATCATATCTGGTGGCAGAGGCCAACGCGCTTCGCATAATCCACCATCTCACTCCAGTTCTCAACCAAATCCGACAACGGTTCAGGATTCTGCTTGGCAGTCTTGTCTGTCAGTTCCGTGCGGTTCTCGGATAGTCCAATGAACTCAACAGCCTTGTTAATCGTCGCAACACTGCCCAGTTCACGGTACCAGAGCGGGAAAAAATCCTGGCCGGTTTCCGCAAGAAACGGAAATATCTTATACCAGAAGCCGTCAATCTTGCGTCTATACTTCTCGAACTCGTGCGGCACGAATTTGATCCGACGCTCTTCCAGCGGCATGTGTTTTGTAAAATCCCGGTTTGTAGTCCGCCATACATCCGTCTTCCGAGCACTCTGAAGCGAAACAAAAGAGTGGATGATGCTGCGCCGGAGGCACAACTTCCTGACAGAACTGTCCTGAAGGAGTAGATCAAGGATAGCGGGGTTGTGGCCGGGAAACATATGTAGCCCAACAGCTGCCGCATCCAAACCAGAAATCAGGTCCAGAAAAGCATGAGGATCCGCATCCCTGCGGGCGACATCCGTTCGAGCCCACCCCAAGAGCGAGAGATACTTAGGTTCAAGCCCGACAAATGACGGGTTGAATGCTTCGCCGTGGCATATCACCCCGTCATACTGATTAAGATATGAGTTCAGTAGGTTTGAGCCTGTGCGCATTGATGCGAGGAGCACGAATTTCTTACTCACTGCTTTATCCTCCTGACGATCCCGCACGCTGTCTCCGATATGCCCTGAAGCGTCGCGACATCATCCTTGTACCGTTGACGGAGTTCCTCCGCCAATGACTGATCCTCAATAGAGAGTTTCGAGTCATCGTCAAATGTCATGTTATCAATGAGACACTCTGCCAGACGCCTGTGCTCCCCATCGGTTACGTGCTGCCGCGTCGACTGCAAGACCGTCACGGCCTTCCTGGTCAATGACGGACGCACCTTTCTGGAAATTGTGCTCTCAATTGAAGCTAGCCGGACACCTGTCATGGCCTCGACAACATCCGCAGGCGAGACTGTGAAATCCTCGTAAGACCAGTAGTACACATCACATGCAGGAAAAGCTGCGGCTACGTCAGCAAGATAAGCAGGCCAAGAGAAGAACAGGTCACGGTTGCCACTCAAAATTTTCGACAGCGGCGCCAGTTTATGACGGCGCAGTACTTCGCAATAGACTGATGGTATGAAGTCCGCGTAATCACGGATGCAAAGCATCAGTTTCAATCGCGTTCCCGGAAAATTGTTTACAAGTACGCGCAACATGTATGTGGCAGAAGGATACAGAACGCCCTTCTTCAAAATCGTCAAGGCAGGGCCCGCCAGATTTTCATCCGAGATGAGTAGACGCCGAATTGGTGACGCATCCTTGTTCGTCCACTCCGTAGCCTCCTCGATCTTGCTCATCATGACATCTGCACTGGGTCTTTCTGCTGCGTCATGAGTTCGGGCCGACTGTGATACAAAAGGCATTACGAATGCGCGGCTTACGCTGAGTGGAACATAACCTACGCCGTTCTCACGCAGTTGATCCTGTTCACTCTTGAGGAATTCCTGAAGAAATGTCGTGGCGGTCTTGTGAGCGCCAAAGTGGATCACCACTTCGAAACCGTCCGCATTATCTAGATCCGACAGCATGGCTCCCACTCTCATTTCCTGAACCAAGCCATCAGCCTGCTGCTCAAACTGCCGCGACTTGCAGGACGCAACAAAGCCAGTAAAAGGCCAAGGCTGACACGGCCTTCGGCAACATCACGCCGCAACATCCTGTTCCGGTAGGCAGCATCGGCAATATGCTGCCTGGCCGCCCCTGGCGTAATCGAGTTTTGATCAGCCGACAACGGGGCAGATCCTATCCGAACGTGATAACTGGAAAGAACCTCGGGGAGGACACCAATATCACCGTGCAACAACACCTTGATGTTAAAATCCCAGTCTCCGAGAATGGCCATGCTCTCATCATAGCCCCCGACTGCGTTGAATACTTCCCGCCTGTACAAGAACGAAATTGGCGGGAACAAATTTTTTTGCAGCATTTCTGCCAAAAGCACACAATTCAGGACAGGCTTGTGAGGTGACCGGCGAACTTCGCGGACTCCACGGCCCTCTATCATCTCCTCGATGCGCGTGCAGTGAGTGATTACAGCGGAAAACTCAGAATGCTCTATGAGAAAGGCACTTGTCCTCTCAAGGAATTCCGGAGCCCATGAGTCATCATCGTCATGAATGGCGACAAACTCCGAGTCTGCTGCCCTCACACCGGCATTTGATGCGGCCTCCATGCCGCGACTCATACTGTCATGAATCACCAGCGTATTGACATCCAGGCGCCGCGCTTCGGCGGCAGCTCGTTCGACAGACTGCTGTTCGCCTCCATCATTGACAATAACCCACAGAAAATCTCGCATTGTCTGCGCACCCACGCTTGCAACCGCTCGCATCAGCAACTGAGGACGCGATCTTGTACGTGTGACAACCAGGGCTCTATGTTTCATCGCGTGCAATATTCCCTCCTTGCGGAGTTCCGCTCTCAACAACCATAAGCGATCGCTCGATTTCCCTTGCCGTCCCCGAAAGCGCCGAGAACCCGCAAACGATAAACCCCGCAGCTTCCCGAGCCCAACCACCACCGGCTACAACAAGGCTCCGGCATAAAGATTGCGTCAGTTGTCCTTCAAACTCACTCCAAGCAATGTCCAAGTCCAATTCAGTTGGAACCGACGCGTATTCGCAGGAGTTTGCCTCCGAAGACCCCAACCTCGATGACCTCTGCTTCACAGCGAGAAGATTTGCATCGGGATCAAGCAAAACCGCTTCGATCAGAGAAACGTCATCAGCTGCAAACACGAAAACAGCCGGGCGACGCTCCCTGCTCACCTCATACTGGATGACTTCAGTCAGCAACTCTGTGACATAATCGGGTTGATTCTCCGGAAAAGAGAAGTGTCCTGGCAGACTCAACTGTTGTGCAATCTCGCTTGCCGAAGATCGATCCACACAGACTACGGCAAGATACGGCGTCTTCACGGGAGCCAATACTTCAGTCAGGAGTCGCCTCCTTTGCTCTCTGCTCTGACAGAGCCGCAGCAACGCAATGCAGAGCGAGATATCAACCGGCTGCGGCCGCATTGAAAAATTCTGACTGGCTGATGACAGCGCAGCCGCCCGCATCACTTCAACACCACTTTCCAAGGCGGCCTTAATCAGGTGCCGAGGCCACTGTAAATTTAGAATGTCAACGTTGTGGAATGTAGCCGCAACAACCGGGACCGGCTGGTCCGCGCTTGAATCCGGCTTAGGCTTCACCGTCAACTTGGGTAACACTTCAACTTTGGTCAGAAGCTCACTTGCCCACCCATTGCTCTCCCGTTGGAATGCAACAATTCTTGCAGCCTCCATCTCGACTTGAAACTGATCACTTCTCCCTCTTACCGAGGTTCGATCAGTACCGTATATATCCATGTAAGCGCGTAGTATTCCCCCTTTAACTACGATTATCGACGCATTGGGATCCATCCTGAGGGTGTCATTCAGAAAATGGGCCGCTTCCTGCCGTCTGAGCAGAAAACAGGTGGTCTTATGAGGGGAGCTCGCAATCACATCAGCCAGAAACGTTGACGGAGAATGATCACGAAGCACGGTAGCGGAGCGTGAATAGCCAGCGAAAGATGTGGAGCCTGATTCAAAATCAACCTCGTGGGATGCAAAAAGAAATCCATGACAGACAACGTCCGAGATTTGCCTAAGACGTGATGCAACCTGCTCGAGTTCAAATGTGCTCCTGCCCAAGATCACCAGGTATCTGCGGTCATTCCAAGCAAGCTCTCCAAGCTTTCCAGGCGGTATCTGCCCCGGCAATCGCCGCCCCGGCGCCCCTTTCCTGTGTTGAGTTCTAAATTTGCTGTACTCTTCGGTCGGTGAACCGACGTCCCAATCATGAAAATGCCGTGCTTGCCGCTTGCCGCTTACTACGAGGTCCAGTTCATCGCGCAACCCGCGGGCAAACGGCGACAGCTTTCTGACAAAGAAAAATGGCTGCCTTGACAAATATTCGGCATGAGTGTCGTGATAGACGATCGGCACACCGTAACTGTTGAACTGGTAAAGCGTGAGATGCCGGTTGCTGTGCTTACGCCCTGTCTGTGCCGCGATGGTTTGCACGAACATCTCATCAGGAATCCACGAGCGCCGGAAGAACCGGACCATTTCCCTTGAACGGCCGCGCTGGAGCACAACCTGACAGGTTGCTGCGGTCAGCGTCCACCATTGAGACCCCATGTGTATTGAGAGACCGGCTGGCGGCTTCTTGCGAATCTTAAGGAACGACTGAGCTTTCCAGCTCCAGTGAAACAGTTTTGGATGAGTCTTAAAGTTGAAGAAATGACGGTATTGATAGCGCTCCCGCGACAAGCCGTCCTTCACCCACTGCCTGCGGGAGATGGCATGGCTTTCGATGAAGTCCACACCGTTGTGACGTTCTAGAAATGCCCGGAACTCGGGGATCGGACGAATAGGATAATCGGCGCCGCTCATCAGATGGACATAATCAAGCTCCTGACCCGATCCCAGCAAGGCTGCGAGGCCATTGAGCGTCGCCTCCACGATCGACCACTCTCCCCATTTGACACGCACCCGCTTTGCCAAGATGAGTTGTTTCCACAAGGACCCAAGGTGTTGCTTGATCTCCTTCAGCGGTGCATCTCCCCCCTTCAGATCATAATGAAGGCAAACTGAGCAATCTGAATCAAGCAGGAGTTTGGCAAGCCGCGCCGTGTTGGCAGGGTTATCATGCGCAAGGATGAGGACGCCCAGTTTCACCTTCAGTGCTCCTAGAACCACTGTCCGGGAGACATAAGCCCCAGCCTTATCAGTGTCTGGCTGTCCTTGTAACGGTGGGAAATACGGCACATCAGCAATGTATCGCCGCCACCAGCCTCAAGATAAGCCTTATACTCGATGGAATTAGCATAGTGCTGCTTGCGAGTGGCCTCCTCTTTGGCCTTCTCGAGAAGGCAGGCCTGAAACTTGAAATGCAGGAGACAGCCCGTTGGGCTCGCATGTCCGATCTTGTGGGGTTTGTTCAGTCGCTTGATATTGAGCGTGTGCATGGATGACACATAAGCATAGTGCTTTCTCCACAACACGAAGGGCGTCTTGTTCAACGCCGGCGCATCCGACGGTGAATGCCGGAAGAAGTGACGGCGGCGCACCCCTCCCTGAACAAACACGCCACCCCAGTAGACATCAGCGGACTGCACATATCCGGTCGCATCGAAATAAGGCGTGACATCCAGCGGATTCTGTCCAGTACGGCAATTCGCCTCAAACCAACGGCCCTCGCTGTACATGTCGATCAGATAGCAGAACAAATGATCCGTGTTCTCTCCTCTCAAGAACTCCGCGAGTTCCTGCAGGTTGCGCTCTTCACAGTAGGGATAGACGAGCAACTCGTCAGGATCGCATGTGACACACCAATGACCCGTTCCATAGACGCGGAGCAGGTGATTGAGCCAATGCATGCCGAAGTTTGACGCCTTATAACTCGCCTCAGTATACCATACAGAGCAGTCCTCCTGCTCACGCATAAGGTCCATAAACTCGTCGGTCGACCCATTATCGACGAACAGGAAGTGCTTAACGCCAAGCGCCCTGTAATAACTCAGAAAATAGGGAATACGCCAGGCCTCGTTCCGCAGAGTGGCGAACAGGAGTATGTCAGCGTTCCGGATTCTCTGGGTACGGTCTAGGGCGGGACGCAACTCCCGGCGGCTCCTCCAAGCCTGGTATACTGGCGCCGCAATCCGCGGGACCCTTTGGATACGCGCAATCATGCTGGATGCAGGCGCCATCATACAGTCCCGAGCAGCAGAGAAAACCGCTGTACACAAGCCGCTGACAGATCAGCTGTTGCAGTATCCAAATGCACTATGCATGCTCCCGGACAACAGCGATCATGAGCGAGACAACAAAGTAGACCATCAGCAAAAGAATTGCTGCCGTCACAATATTGTATTCACGAGCTGGATAGAGCGACGAATCCGCCAGAGAAGGTTGAGTAACAACGACTAGATATTTTAGCCGCTGGACCGCTTCGACCTTCGCGGCCTCCAGTTGCACCAGATTGGACTTATACATTCCTTCAAGAAAAGTCATGTTCGCCTGAATCTCAGCGAATTGCGCTGCAATTTCTGAAACTGGCGAGCCATCAGAGCCGATCGACAGTCGGTCTTTTTCAGCAATGATCTGCCTCTTCAAGGTGTCTATTTCTGTCTTCGTCCGCTTAACTACAGGCGACCTCTCATTCAACTCTCTGAGGCTGACCTCTAATTGTCCTTCTTTTGCAATCAATTGTGAATTAAGCGCCGCAATCGTAGTATTCACGAGCTGAGCTTCAGTTTCGGCAGTGAGCAACTTGTTATCGCGCTGAAAAGCGAGCAGTTCGCTCTTCGCCTGTCTCAGGCGCTCTTCGCTAGCGATGAGTTGCTTCTCAAAAAACTGGATTTTTTCCCGGGTTATGCTGGAGTTCAACCGGTCAACAAATTCTTGGCTCCTCGCCAAAAGGGCGTTCACGATGCTTTGAGCGAACTGCCTGGTGAATGCCTGGGCGTGAATTTGAACAAGTTGCGAAATGGGATCCAATTCGACGGTTACCATGCCGTCGACATAGTCATAGAAGTCCTCTTTTGACGCCCGCTTCGGTAACCGGGTCCACCAATCTGCATCTTCACTGGAAAAGTGTTTCCGCAGCCCCAATGTCTGCTCAAGATAATCCTTCATGTCCGGGGAGTTCATGAACGTGACAAGGGTCAATGCATCCTGACTGCCAACTGACCCCTGAAGGCCAATCGACGACAAATCAAGCGTTGGAACGACTTTTTCGTCTTCCGTTATCGCGATGGCGGATGCGCTGTGATAACGGCTGGTGGCAATAGCTAATTCATAGAACGTAAAAAGTCCGAATGGCAGGAGCACAATAAGTATGAAGAGAATGGAGCGATAGGATAGCTTCATGACATCTCAAGACCGGCTGACGAACATTGACGGAGAGAGCGCTTGGATGAACGAAACTCAAGGGCCTTTGCAATGCATATGGCGCGTTCGACATTATATTTGTCAGAAGCCTGGCACAAAACTGGCAAACTGTCCCTATGATTTCTGTCATTTGACCCGGCACAGACAGTATCAGCCGCCATTCTCACTGACATAAGAGGCGCTCTCCTGTTTGGAGGAAACGAAGGCCGAGCGATATTGATTTCATGTGCCACGGCTGCGTCCTGTCTGAGTTGAAATCCGAGATTCGTCAGCCGACCCAGATGTCTTTCGAATCCTTGATCTTGTTTCAGAATGCCTTTCCCCGAACCTGGCATACCGGTTGCCATTTGTAGACACATCACAGGATGCCAGGGTGGTGTCAAGTGCAGCGGTTGAACCAGAGGAGATATCATCGCCATCAGCAGTTCTTGGAACAACTTCACGGGTGGGGGATCCCGAGCGCCGTGCCGCACTCAAATACGGTGCAACTTGTGTCTCGTCACTGGTTCCACCGCCGGAAAACGGGTCGGAGCGCTTGTCTTGACGCTTGCGCCGTTGTTCATACGCGCCTGAACCAACATCCTGTCGGGCCAAAACAGCTGCCTGGGCGCCTGTTGTATGCGGCAACGAGCTGGCAACGACATTTGTGACAGAAGCACCAGGCTGCGCAGCGAATTCCAAGGATTTCTGGCGGCCTTTGGCTTCTGCCCTTCGGTCGCGGCGAAGTTGCTTTCTGTGGCGCCTTTCCTGTTCCCGGCTTGCTGCGCCAGAATTACCGACCATATCATCCGAACTATCCGTTTCGCGAGTCTTCTGTCTTCTCCTCGATTTCTTTTTGCCTGTGTCCTCAACATCGTCACCATAAAAGATGGCTGCATCCCGAACACTGTCGAAATAAGTAAGTGCACCATCCTTGATGACGATCCCCGCATCACAAAGCTCCAGCAACTCGCTGGTGTCATGCGATGTCATGATAAACCGGGACGTACGGAGGCGTTCAGCCACCATCGCCCTGGCCATTTTCCGAAACTCACGGTCCCCGCCCGCGCTGATTTCATCAAAAAGATAATAATCAAACTGCATCGACATATTGATGCCAAATGCCACTTTCTGGCGCATGCCGGCAGAGTAGGTGTTGACGGGCATTTCGAAATAATGACCGATTTGGGCCAATTCACGGACAAAGGAGACCATTTTATCAATCTCCGGCTTGGTCATTCCGTAAATCCGGCCCGCGAATTTTACATTTTCCAGCGCAGTGAGAGATCCTTGCAGGACCGGTGTTAGTCCCATGGGCGGCGAAATCCGACCAGTCTTCAAAATGGTTCCCGAGCTGGGATGATCGGCCCCCGCGAGCAGGCGCAGGAATGTTGACTTTCCCGCACCGTTTGGCCCGATGACGCCAACATTCCGGTCCAGCGGGAGTTCGATGCTCACATCACGGAATACATAATGCCTGCCAAATGGCGTGACGAAATACTTGCTGACATTGATGAGTTTTATCATAGCTCAAGCACTTTTGTCCGGTTCGCGTAATAGGCGATCAGGCCAAGAAAAAGGCACACAAGGCAGAAAAATGCGAAAAAAGTGAATGATACCTCTGGAAACGGAGGTATGCGCAGGGTGTAAGAGCGGAGCAGCTCCATCGCGTGAGCAAATGGATTGAACGCGATGTACCACTGCGCCTTGCTCGGCAATTCGGCCGCAGGATGTATGACGGCCGACGTGATGAAGAGCACACGCGTGAAGGAAGGCATTGCTTTCAGCAGAAACGGAAATCTCATGCCGTACACTGCAAGGAAGAGGCTAATGCCAAAGCCGGCTGTCAGCAGCATCAGAAAAATTCCAAGCGCATGGAGGATATTCTGATCATCGATGCTCATTCCGAAAAACCACCAGAGGAAGAGCAGAACCAGAAATCCTCCAATGATCGTGAGGGCCATTTCGAGAATGAATCTGGCCAGCACGGCGTCAAACGGCTTAACATTCGGATAGGAGTAGAATGCACGGGTTGTGCGCATGGTACGCGGTACGGACGCCATGCACCTGCGGATAATGCTAAAAGCCGTCATGCTTACGGCGATGAACAGGAAGATTGGAACACCCATCATCTCTTCTGTGCGCAGCAGGTAGAAGAAAGCGGCCAGCGCCAGAACTGAAATTGCCGGTTCCAGCACTACGCTGACAAGCGACAGGAGGCCGTAGTTTTCATCCTTGGAACGGGTTTTGATCTCGCGGAACAGCAGGGCAAAGACGACGTTTGCCTGTTTGCGGCCGCCTTCACGCATTTCATAGAGAAAGCGCGACAGGCCTTTCTCCGGGATCGCTTCACTCACGCTCATCGCCCGCTACTTTTTTTCTTGCGGCCTCGAGGGATCTCCGGCCCCAGATGACCACGCGCCCGAGGAGGGCGCGCAGCGCGCGCTGATCTCGGGCCGCCGTCCGGTCAACGGCGCCTATCAGGTCTATAACCGTTTCCGGCGGACATGGCAGCCCGGATCCCGGATCCCAGTAACGTGGATAGCGTATGAGGGCCGCTGCCACAAGTTCATCCACGCTCCGCTCTCGCCCCCGACGGTCGAAACTTGCCCGGTCGGCCGTCAGCCCCCAGCCGGCGTAGAATGGGCGCCCATGCACCGTTACGGGGCAGCCGCGCAGCAAGGCCTCGAAGCCGGCAAGGGAGGAGTAGGTTTCAACACGGCTGCTGACCGAAATCAACGATGCGAGAGCAGCGTTCCTCGCTATGGCGTCGGCGCATGCCGCATCGTCAGCCGACAGCCGCCCCGAACGCCCCATTTTCTCCACATCCGGATGTGGCTTGAAGATGACGAAGGCGGACGCATCAGCCGCTCGGACACGCTGGAGCAACAGCGCATTGACATTCTGCCCTTTGGGAAAGCTCTCCGGCCGGCCAACGCGAACAGCCCAGTCATCCGCAACCTGGCCGGGAACTAGCACAACCTCCCGAGCACGGTCTTCCGGCAGCGGTGGAAGATTGTCTCTGCCGTCAATATTGTACTTGGTGATATTCAACTCGACGATCCGCTGTCGCAACCGCGCCGCGCGTTCCGTATCCGACGCAAGATTCTCGTCCTGAAGCAGCATGGTTTCAAGATCAGACGGGTGCTCCGGGTCAAAATAGAGGCCCGACCGATCGAAGACCAGCGAGAGCGGTTCCGTGAATGCAGCCCCAAGGCCAACGGACCGGAGAAAACCGTCCTCAACCGCAATACAGGTGATGCCTTCCTTCGCAAGCCTCGGCCGGAGCTTGATCGCCTCGTTTCCCCAGGCGGCGATGTGTGCGCCGGAAGATTTCGCGTCGGCGATGGCCGCAGAAAGACTGGAGGTGAAGCGGGGCGTTCCCGATGCGCCCGAGAGCATCGCTGAAACAGCCCTGCGCTTCCAGCGCGCAATCCGATAACCGATGACCGGCGTGCTGTTCGCAAGGTAGGCGCGGCGCAAGAATGCCAGTTGATCAACGGCCGTCTCGGCGCTCACCGGGCCTCTCCGCCAACAGTCGAAGTAACGGGCGTAACGAAGGTAGACTGCTGCCGCGAGTTCTTCGGCGGTGCGGTGCCGCCCGCGCCTGGCCGGAACCGGCCCCCGGTCATCAGTCAACCCCCATCCGGCATAGAAGGGAACGCCGAAACAGGTCACCTTGCAGCCCGCCATCAGGGCTTCGAACCCAAATTGACTGGACACCGTGTAAACATGCGGTTGCCTGTCAATCAGGCGCCATGGCGACACCGGTTCCGCACAGACCGCCAATCCCATCTCTTCCGCCACCGCGGCAAGATATCCAGGCTTGGTGCCAGCAACCGTTTCCGGGTGAAGCCTGGCAACAACAGTGACTCCAGGGTTTTCAGCCTGAGCCGCCTCGGCCATGCGCCGGAACGCGCCCGCGTCTGCGAGAGAACCCGCGATCGAAGCGTCTCCGAAGGTCTGGTCAATGAGGAGAACGATTTTCTGGGTGCCCACGAAAACGGCGGGAGTTTTCTCCAGGCCATGATTATACTTGGACAGCCGTTGGCGTGATATCTGCTTCAGAAGTTCGCTTGCGCGCTCAAGTTCCTGCGCTTTGAAGTTTTCCGCGGCGAGAATTGTCTCAAGGTCGCTCGGCCCCCGGGCGTCATAATAGATACCGGATCTGTCAGCCACCATGGAAACAGGAAGCTGAGATGGGCCTGGCCGGACTGAGCGGATAAATCCATCCTCCAGAGCGAGATAGGAAAGGCCGTTTCTTTGAGCGATGCGTCGGGCACGGTCAGCGCTGGGCTTGTGGCCCCAGCCAGCAACTGCGGCTGCGTCTCTTGCAAAGGCAATCCGGAATCGCGGCTCCATCCCGGAGAGAAAGCGCAGTTCGTGTTCGAGATGCCTCAGGCCATATGAGAAATAGGCGATCTGATCCATCCTATGGCCCCGCAGCATCAATGCCCAAGGCAGGCTCAGCCCCCAGAAGCAAACGTGGAGAAAGATGGCCGCTGCCTGTCACCAGCCAGTGCCCTTGATGCCGCGTGGTTGTCCTCATGTCCCGTTCTTCACTGCAAGCCGGAGCGGCGTTATCACTGAGCGTCTCCTGCCCTCTAAGCAGAGGCCACGGCATCCCGCTTCACCGGTTGAGGCGGCATCTGAGGCACAGGCGCGGCTTGAGAGGGAACGGACTGTCGGCCGTTCGTTAGCGTTGCAACAAGCCCAGGCACCAAGATCTGTCGACCTTCACGGTTATAGAAGCCACCATTGATCTGGCAGGTCTGCATCATGTATTTGATGAACTTGTCGTAGTGCGCCCTGTTCTTCGCAGGGTGGGATGCAAAGAATTTCCGCATTGGCAGATTGGATGTGATTTGCGGATGATTGAACACGGCACGGCCAACCAGAAGCGTTGGGATTCCTCTCCTTAACGCCTGATGGCATGCCGTTGAATTGATACTGATGGCAGTGCTGGAGCTGCCCATCAGGGACACAAGATTGCCGCCATCGGCAAACAGCACGCGGCCCGCCAAACCATGGCGATCGGCCTCACTGCGAATCAACTTTCCGAGCGAAATGATGCCATTGTCGAGTGGATGATTCTTGAATACCAGCAGTCCGTCATCCGTTCCGCTGGCGGCAAACTCGGAAATGCAATGGCGGATGAAGTCGGCGATTGAATTGAAGTCGGAATGAACCTTGATCTGCGAGTCGCCGTTCAGCTGAAGCAAGACCAGGTGAACCGGCTTTTTTGACGTGCGGATGGTGTCATACAAGCGCCTGAGCCTCATGCGCCGCACTGGCCAGGTTGCCCAACGACCGAGCCAAAGCCCCGCTTCGGTGAGAATGCCGAGATCACGGTGCGAGACGTAGCGTGGAAACATCGGGCGAAGAAAAAATGTTACAGCATAATGGAGGAACCCGAGCAGGCAATAGTTGAGAAAGCTGGACGGCAACTCCGTCTCCGGCCGCATCTCACCAAAGTCAGGAAGTTTCCCGACATCCACTTGCGTCAAATCGGAGAAGCCATTCACACCATTGGGCTCGCAGGTAATCCAGTTTGGCCTGAGATATCCTTCCTCCAACACGTGAATGCGAATGCCAAGGGGTTTCAGAACATCAATGGCGGCACAATGATAAGGGCGGCAGTCACCATAGCAGACAAGATCAGTGATCGCATGAGACTGGGCAAAGCCTTCGATCCAGGACGGCCACTCCGCAGCAGATTTCCTGTAACTGACGAACGGCTCTCCCAGGGCGTCGATCAGGTCACCACCATTGAACACAATGCGCGTGCATTGATGACCTGCCTCGATAAGCGAAGATTGGAGTTCCCGGCCAAATTTCCCGCACGGCATCTGCAGCAGCAGGTAATTTCTCCCTAATTCCTTGGATGCTCCACAATTTGCGCCAGCTCTCGTCACGTTACCCCTGGGATGGTCAATCAAAAAACAAATCTATATTAGATAAATTTATTTATCAAATTCTGCGCTGTCCGGAATCGGCAACTTCCAAGCAACGCGAATACTTACCATGCTGAAACTTCCTCTACAACAAAAGGTGCTTGGACAAAGCAAGCTCCCCATCACCGGATCGATTAAGTCTTGGCAACTGCCGCGCTGGCAGCACAAGTTGCATCAACACGCGATTCATACACGCGGCCAAACATCAAAAAAAGCGATTTCTACACGGTCGGGGACCTAATCGCCGAAAGCTGCAGACCTGCACCCCGGGGCCCCAGATGCCACGCTTCCTGCCGGGCCAGTCTCGTCACCGGCCGAGATCAGAACTGCCGTCCGATCTCGTAGTTCACGCCAAATGCCCCCCTGACCGCGGCAATCGTCACGGCGATTGGCGCAAGCGCCTCGGTCCATTCGACGCTTGGTGCGTTCGTGACGTAGATCGTATCGCCATTTCTGATGCCAAATGCCTGCGCGATGAACATCATTTCAGGCTTCGACATGTCAAACTGGAAAATCACGGGACCTTCCTGCCACGCGTTTCCAGCGTCACGCCACGCCTTCGGTTCCTGCAGCCTGAACACAAAGACGCCTCTGTTATTGGCCTTCATGTCAGACAACCCACCCGCCTGGGACAAGGCATCCATCAGCGATGGATTGGATTTCGGGAAATCAATCTGCCCTGTCTTCTGCAGGGCGCCAAGGGCGTTGAAGACTTTCGCATCCCGCTCAAGGGTAACTTCATCCCCTGGCCGTAACTGTTGGTTGTTTCCGTTCAGCACCTGCTCTAGCGGCATCCGGCGAACGGACGAACCCCGGCGGATCACGACATCGACCTGATATGGCGGCTGGGTGGCCCCCCCCGCCCGGGCGATGGCATCAATCAGGGTCAAAGGACCCTCCAGCATCGAAAACCGGCCAGGATTCTTCACTTCACCGCTGACAAGAACGCTTGACCCTCGGTCAGCGACGATCTCGACATAGACCTGCGGTTCGACCGTGACGCCTTCGAGGCGCTCCCGGATGGCGGTCTGAACGCCGGCGGGATCAAGGCCGGCCACCTTCATGCGTCCGACATAGGGTAATGAAATCGTGCCCTTGTAATCGATCCGCACGTTATCGAAACTGGTGCCGCCGCCTGCCAGAGGGGCAAAGACGCCTCCGTCCTTGGTTTCCGAAATACGGATCTTGAGGACATCGCCTGAGGACAGGGTTGTTCGGGGGGCAGGCGGAACACTGGTCGACCCCGCGTTATCAAGAGTGGACACGACACGATAATTGACAACGTCGGTGGCCGTCATTTCAATGAGGGTGAACCCGGCGAGGTCGGAATCTCCCCGGGTAATCGACAGTTCACCAGGACCACTCCGCGGAACGCAGGCTGAGACAAGCGTCAGCACAACGGCCACACATAAGCCGCGAAACGCCACTTTCCCACCATACACCACGCGCCGCCCCACTGGACCCCGCACTAACCCACATACACAAACACGCTCAGCCTATAGCACGATTACCCCCGGCACCGGCAAGAGCGGCAAAAAAGGCAGCCGTTTCTCACGGCAATACGGCCATCATGGTAAATGGCAGCCCCCAGCCTGACTAAAGACCGAGCTCATCCTTCCAGAATTTCCGCACACGGCTCATGCTGCCCAAAGTTTGGGAGAGCATCTGGCCACCCTGTGCCACTGCAAGCACTTTGCCCGGGTTGCCAACGAGGTCAGACAGCGTGTCCCGCCACTCCGCCGGAGTGTTGCTGAGGAGAAGGCCGGTACGGCCATGCGACACGATCTGATCGAAGGGCGCTTGGCTGGTATAGATTCCTGCCGCCCCGAGCGCTGCATGGTCATGCAGCTTGCTGATGGAGCGGGCGTGGTTGAAGGGGGTGGGAAGCGCGGGCGCGACTGCGATATGGTATTTGTTGGCATCGACGAAGCGCCGGTACTGCTGCCAGCCCATAGGCTGCAGGTGGACGGCATTGGGCAAACGCTTGAGTTCCTCTGGAACATGCCCTTTCAGAAAGGTTGTCAACCTCACGTTGGAGTGCCGCCGCAGGACATCGGCAAAGGCAGAGGCGACATGCTCGAAATCAAAGATATGCGCCCGGGTTCCGGCGAAAACGATGTCAAGTTTCGCTGGATCGTTGTGGTGCTCCAGCCCGTTTACCTTGTGACATTGCGCCGGCTCGAGCCGAAGTGTCCGCTGGCGGCGGTAAGACCTCAGAATTCGTTCAGAGGGCGCCACGACATCGGTCACCATTTCGCGAAGCTGGCGAAACGGCCCTTCACGGTATTTCATCAGTCTGGCCCTGTAGTCTGCCGGCAGACCATCCGTATCGCCGAGGCAGTCAAGGTCATCATCAATGAGAAGGAAAATCCGCTCAAATTTCCCTTCGCGCAAAATCCTGACCTCATCGCGATTGGTATGGCGGATCACCACGGCCTGACGGCCACAGACATAGAGAGATGGTGAGAGCTGCTGTATCGGCCGCCCACTGAAGCTCTCATCGTCGTCAATCAGATCAGCCAAGGGGTCGGCGAAATACATCGAGACAGAGGGGCTTACCTCCTTCTTTTTCGAGGGCCAGCGGAACGGAGCGACCTTTGCGTCACTGAACCGTTGCAGAAATGGACTCAAAAAACCCAAGATACCCTCTG
The DNA here is from genome assembly GCA_040383265.1 of Hyphomicrobiales bacterium. Taxonomy (GTDB): domain Bacteria; phylum Pseudomonadota; class Alphaproteobacteria; order Rhizobiales; family Aestuariivirgaceae; genus Aestuariivirga. The sequence goes on along the minus strand of JBEIDW010000002.1, from coordinate 27,423 downwards.
AGAGTGCCCGAAAACCACGATCCAGGGATTATGGAGCAAGCCGAGGAGGGCGGCAGCCTTCACTCAAACGCGCTGACTGGTTGGAGCAGACTGATCCAATCCACAATGAAACAAACGCCTTTCTCCGCAGCCTCCCACTTCAGGAAGCTAGCGTGGATCAGACGATTACGTCCTCTTGGGCACCCCTGCCCCATGTTTCCCTAATGGGTGCAATGTGAACCGAAAACGACGATTTGTCCAGATACGCCGTGACCCGGCAGGCAAGGCCGGCCGGCTAGACCGGCCTGCACCATGTTCTGGCGCATTACTCAACGGTGCCACTGGCTGAGGACGGCTGACAGCCTTGCAAGTTTCCCTATGGTCTCATAAGCGCATCAGTGAACTCCACGCGCGGGATATCTGAATGATTGTTTCTGCCGAACCAGGCATGGCCTCGCCACTTCGTATCGACGGGGCAGACCTGCGCCTCGTGCGCCTGCCGCTGCTGAAACCCTTCACAATCGCCACCGGGACGATGCATGAAAAGGTGTTTCCGCTGCTGACGCTCCGCTGTGACGGCCTCGAAGGCTATGCCGAGGCGGTAATGGACCCGCTGCCTGATTACCTTGATGAAACCATCGCCGGTTCGGTGGCCTTCCTGCGCGATGTGCTTCTGCCACAGATCGTCGGCAAGCGCTTCGCGAATCCGGCCGCGCTTGAGCAGTTGCTGGCGCCCTGGCGCGGGCACTACATGACCAAGGCCGTGGTCGAGATGGCCTTCTGGGATCTGTGGGCCAAGTCGCTCCGCCTGCCGCTCAAGACCCTTCTGGGCGGAAACAAGGACAGCGTCGATGTCGGCGTCTCGCTTGGCATCGGCCCATCCGAAAGCACCATTGAGCGTGTCCGCGCCCATCTTGACGCCGGATACAAGCGCATCAAACTCAAGATCATGCCAGGCCATGACGTGGCCCTTGTCGCCGCCGTCCGGCATGAATTTCCCGATGCGCATCTCACGGTTGACGCCAACAGTTCCTATACGCTGGCCGATGTCGCGGTGATGCAGGCGCTTGACACGTTCGGGCTCGACTACATCGAGCAACCATTGGCATGGGACGACATTCACGACCACGCTGAGTTGCAGGCAAGGCTACGCACGCCCATCTGCCTCGACGAATGCATCCGCACTGCGGCGGATGCGCGAAAGGCCCTGCAGACGGGCGCCACCCGTGTCATCAACATCAAGGTTGGGCGGGTCGGCGGCTATCAGGAATCGCGCCGTATCCATGATATCTGCGCGGCATGGACTTACCCCGTGTGGTGCGGTGGTATGCTGGAATCGGGCATAGGCCGGGCCCACAACATTCACCTCTCGACGCTGCCGAACTTCCGCAAGCCGGGCGATACGTCGAGCGCCAGCAGGTACTTCGCGCGCGACATCGTGAACGAAAAACTCGAGGCGCATCAGGGTTCCATGCCGGTGCCCCACGGCCCCGGAATCGGCGTGACGCCCGACTGGCCATTCATTGACAGCGTCACCGCAAGCACGGAGAGGTTCGCGGCATGAGCGGCATCATGATCCGGGCGCTGTCCGGCATGGATGAATTCCTCGCCGCAGAAGCTCTGCAGCGCATTGTATGGGGCGAAGGCGACACGGAAGACCCCGGCGACCTGATGATGGTGATGCAGAATGAGGGAGGCCTCGTCGCCGGTGCCTTCCGCGGCAGCGAGCTCATTGGCTATGTCTTCGGCTTCCCGACACGTGACCCACAGGTGCAGCATTCGCACCGGCTTGCCGTTCACCCTGCGGCGCGCGGCGGCGGACTGGCCGTGCAGTTGAAGTTCTTCCAGCGGCAGTGGTGCCTCTCACAGGGGACTTCGCTGGTGCGCTGGACCTTCGACCCCCTGCGCCACACCAACGCGCATCTCAACGCCGGACGCCTTGGCGCGCGGGTGTCAACATACCATGTCAACTACTATGGCGAGATGAAGGGTATCAACGCCGGGCTTCCATCGGACAGGCTGCTCGCCGAATGGCATCTGAACGATCACCGAGTCAGTATGCTTGCGGCAGCTCAGGCGAACAACCTGCCTCCACCCGGGCAGGACACCAACAGCATGACACGGGTCAGGATTCCGGCCAGTTTTGATGTGTTGATGGCAGGCGATGCCGCACAGGCCCTCGCCGAGCGCCTGCGGGTGCGCGCCGAACTCTCCGGCCTGTTCGAACGCGGCTATGAAATTACCGGCTACGATTCAGGCGCGTGTTGCTATCTCCTGCGAAAGCAGCAGCAGGCCTGACCGCCTGAGGTCTTTCGCCGTCTTCGCAGCCGAAACCGATACGACACAATCTGTCGCAACGTCATGCAATCCCCGCTTCGTTCGTGGGGGGTGTTCGAGATGAAGGCAGGGCGGCGCGTCAGTACAAAGACAGAACGACAATGTGTGCCGCCACTGTTCCGCCTGTGGATCCTGCGCATGCTTCTGAAGTGCGGCGGCTTGGGCAGTTTCCTGCAGCCTGTGGGGTTCATGGATGAGCGGGTGGCTGAAGCGCTCGGCCTCAGCGGGATGGACAGCGGTGATGGCGAATTCTCGCCCACAGCGGCGCGCGCTGCGCTGCGCAAGCAACTGGCGGCGGCCGAGGCCAAGGCAGACTCCCGCAGGCTTCCCGCCGAACTCTCGCGCAACGCAGACCGCCTTGGACGGCTGATCGGCCTGGACAAGGTGGCTCAGAGGATTTTGAGCTTCGCAGTTCTCATCAAGACCGACACCCTGCTCAACAGTGCCTCTGCGCTGATGGGCAGCATGCCGACCCTGAGGACGCTGCAGGCCGTTTCAACCATTCTGGACCTGCCGCAGGAGAAGGTGAAATCAGCGCTTGCGGCAGATAGCCCCTTGGCCAATTCCGGGCTGCTGCGCATTGAACGCAGTTCCGCGCATGAACTCGAAAACAAGTTCAATATTCTGTCGACGGATTTCGCCGAGGCCATGCTGCATGATGAGGACGACCCGCTGAAACTGCTCAGCGAGTCGGTACGCGCTGCCGCGGCCGGCACGCTATCCGCATCCGACTATCGCCATCTTGGCGATCATCTACCCATGCTCCAAACCTATCTGCGCCATGCGCTGGCCACGCGCCGCAAGGGCGTGAACATTCTGCTCTATGGCCCGCCCGGAACCGGCAAGAGCGAACTGGCACGGTTACTTGCACAGCAGGTGAACGCCCCTTTGATGGAGGTGGTGTGCGCAGACGCGGACGGCAAGCCTATTGATGGCGAACGCCGCCTCAATGCCTACCGGACAGCGCAGTGGATCTTCGCCCAGCAGCCCGCACTGATCCTATTTGACGAAATAGAAGATGTCTTCAACGATGCGCCCGTGCTGTTCGAGCATCTGAATTTAAGCCAAGCGCGCAAGGGCTGGTTCAACAATATGCTTGAGCAAAACCCGGTTCCAGCACTCTGGCTCACCAACTCCGTCACCTGCCTTGACGCGGCTTTTATCCGCCGCTTCGACCTGGTGGTGGAGGTTCCCGTTCCGCCCAAGGCGCACCGCAAAGCCATTCTTGCGAAGACATCCGGGGGGCTGTTGAACGAGTCCGTCATGGCGCGGCTCTCACAGCTTGAACACATGCCGCCGGCCGTCGTCGCCCGCGCCGCCGAGGTGACGCGCATCATCACGCGCGAGACACCCGTTCTCTCGCCAGTGGCTGTCATGGAGCGGCTGATCGACGGTACGCTGAAAGCTCAAGGGCAACCTTCAAGCGGAAGCGCCGGGACAAGCGCCGCGGCTGGCCTCTATGACCCCGCATTCACCCGGGCGGATATTGATCTCATCCGGCTTGCCGATGGTCTCAAGGCAAGCGGCGGCGGCCGGATCTGCCTTTATGGCCCACCTGGCACTGGCAAGACGGGCTATGGCCAGTGGCTGGCCGAGCAGTTGGGAAAGCGGTTGATTCTCAAGCGCGGCTCGGACCTTCTCTCCATGTATGTCGGCGGCACGGAGAAGGCCATCGCCGAGGCTTTCGCGCAGGCCCGCGAGGACGGAGCCATTCTCATGATCGACGAGATCGATGGCTTCTTGCAGGACCGCCGCTGCGCCCAACGCAACTGGGAACTGACCCAGGTCAACGAAATGTTGACGCAAATGGAAGATTATGACGGCATCCTCATGGCTTCGACGAACCTCATGACCGGCATGGACCAGGCGGCGCTCAGGCGCTTCGATGTAAAGGCTCGTTTTGATTATTTGCTGCCGGACCAGGCCTTTGGCCTGCTACGCCGCCACTGCGCCAGCTTGGCAATTCCCAGTCCCGGCGAGCGCCACAGGGCGATGCTGCACCGCCTTGGCGCACTAACGCCTGGAGACTTCGCCGCCATTGCGCGCCGTTGCCGCTTCACGAAACTAGAGACGCCAGATGCGTGGATCACGGCGCTTGAGGAAGAGTGCGCCTTCAAAGACACGGGCCAGCCCCGCATCGGTTTCCAATGAGGGGCCGTGGAGGAATCGCGCACGGTAGCGCCAGAGGAAGGACCTGAGCATGGGCAAGCGCCCGGACACAATGGAAACAGTTCACCTCGCGCTCGAACTCCTGCGGCGCATACCACCGCGCACGGCCATCACGGCCGAAGGACTTCATGCTCAACTCGAAGCGGCCGGGCTGAAACGGGATCTTCGCACCGTCCAGCGTCAACTCAAGATGCTTTGCCAGCATTTTGACATCGAGTGCCTCGACCAGGACAAGCCCTATGGCTATCGCTGGAAGGAGAAGGCGAAGGGCTTCTCCCTTCCTTCTCTTGGCCCGCGCGAATCGCTTCTTCTGGCGCTGGCGGAGCAGCAGCTGCGCCCGCTTCTGCCGGTCAATCTGGTGAAGTCAATGGAGGCTTTTTTTGGCCAGGCCCGGCGTAACCTCGGCCCGACATCCAGCGCCGTTCTGGAGCGGCAGTGGCTGAAGAAAGTGCGGGTGGTGAGCACCACACAACCCCTGCTGCCGCCGAAAATCGCACCGGGCGTGTTTGAGGCGGTTTCCGATGCGCTGTATGCCAACCTCTGGCTCAAGATAGATTATGCCAATGCCGCAGGCGGGCGCACGCGTGCCAGTGTCATGCCCCTCGGCCTCGCCCAGCAGGGGGCACGGCTTTATCTGGTCTGCCGCTTCGAGGGTTTCACCAACAATCGCATTCTGGCGATCCACCGCATCCGTAAGGCGGATGTCAGCACCATCGCCATCGACAGGCCGAAGGACTTCGACCTCGAGAAATATGCAGATGACGGCACCTTCGGGTTCGGTGATGGCAAGCGGATCAGGCTGAGCTTCAAAATCAGCAAGCAGGCTGGCCTTCACTTGCTGGAAACGCCGCTGTCCACCGACCAGACGGTGACGGAATGGCCAGCGTGCTATGAGATCGCCGCCACCGTGGTGGAATCGCTGGTTCTGGATCATTGGCTGCGCGGCTTCGGTGATCAGATCAGCGACGTAAAGCAGAGCAGCATCGAGCCAACACCCGCCCACTAACTTACCATGCTGGACTTATGATCTCCGCTGAGGCAGCATTGCCGCTCTGACCAACGGGACACGGAGCAGAAACATGTTGATGACAGCAGGCACAGGCGGGGTCTCCGCACCAGCACTGACGCTCAATCGCCGCAATCTGCTATTGACTGCCGCCGGCGCGGCGATGGCCACGGCGGGGGGCTTTCCGCTGAGCCGGACAGCCCAGGCGGCCGTGCTCGGCGACAAAGTTACCCTGTCTCGCAGCCGCCTAGACGAACTGGCCAAGATCTCCTACAGCGTGTTCAACGAGAACGCTGTACTGCCTGCCTTCGACGCAGGTAAATTCGCCGCTGTGCATGACGTTGACCTCCGCCGCATCACCACATTTACCCAGGTGCCCGAGACCGGGGAGACGGTCAAGATCAGCGGGCTTCTCGCCGTTCCATCAGGCGTCACCGGGCCGATGCCTGTCGTATCCTGGCAGCATGGCACGATCTTTTCCTTCACGCAGGTACCATCCATGCTGGAGCTTGCCGCAGCGCCCGGCTATGAACTCAAGGAGAACGTCGACTCCAAGGAGACACTGTTCAACCTTCATCGCTTTGCGGCAAACGGCTATGCGGTGATTGCCGCAGATTATCTGGGCAAGGGCCCCTACCGTGGCAACCGCACCGAAGCCTACGCCGTCAAGGACGCCTCAACCCGCACCAGCATCGATATTCTCAATGCGGGCCTTCAGGGCATGCGCCAATTGGGCCTTGAGCCAACCGAATTGTTCCTCAATGGCTGGTCGCAGGGCGGCCTCAACACGCAGTGGCTGCACCAGGCGCTTCAGGCCGCAGGCGTTCCGGTGCGCGCAACCGGGGCCGCCAGCCCGTTCAACGATCTCTCCGAATCCTTCGACTTCTGGACTGGAACCATTACCTTCCCCAATCCGGGCGCCAACCCCTATCCGCCCCGCCCGATATGGCTCTCGCTTGCGGTCGCCATCGTCATTGCGAGCTACGAAAGCTATTACAGGATTGACGGGCTGACGAAGGCCATGGTGCGGCCTGAATACATGGGCGTGATCGACAAGTTCCTTGGTGATTATGATCTCAATATTGACTTCAGCAAGATGCCAATGCCGGAAGGACTGCTGATCGAAGGATTCAACAGCCAGTTCACCAGTGCGGGCTACAGCCAGTTCCTGCGCCAGGTTGCTGCAAACCGCGCCAGTTTCTGGGAGTATACCAATCCGATCCGGCTCTTCTATGGGCTGGCAGATGAAGCCATCCACCCCGCAATGGCGCAGCGCGCCGCGACTGGCGGTGGCCGCCTGATGGAGGGCGTGGCGATCAACGGCGCAAGCCACCGCTCGACATTCCTGGCCAGCCTGTATGGCGGACCGGAAGTTCTGCAGGGCAAGCCCAACATCCCCACATGGTTCGACAGCCTGCGCAGTTGATGAGCGCCTAAGGCGACGCCTCGCTACTCAAGCGACCAACGGATGGTCTGGCATTCACGCCCGAGGGCCGAGGCTTGTTCTACCACATTCACGCTCAGCCTCCGCAGCAGGCGGTAGACGAGAATTTCAGTGGGGCGGATGCCGGAGGCGTCGATCCCCGCGTTCCGGTAGATGCCCAGCGCCTTCGAGAAATCACGCCACTGATCGCAGTCAGAAGACCGCTTGTCTGCGGAATACGCCTTGACGAGTGAGTTGTAACTCAAGGTGAAGTTTTCAATGTCCTTGATCATCCGGCCTCGGTCGAATTTGCTGTCCTGCACAGACGGAGGCTCCATTCAGATGTCATCAGTGATCGCGTAATGCCCGACATCCTTCACCGGATCGATGGTGACTTTCTCAAGCTTCAAGTCGACGAACAGTTGTGCGGCGATGTCGAGAACCCGCTGGTGAACCTCCGGGCGCAGCTTGTCATCCTTCCACAGCCGCGGATCCAGTACTGTCGGGAACGTCGATATGTCGGTGACGCGTTTCTTGAAGGTATCAGCCGTTTCGGTGACCAGCGGTGGGGTGGCGGCATAGGGCGCGCTGTTCCAGCGGCTGTCAGCCCGAATGGCAGCAGTACTGGACAACAGCGCAGCAGCCATGAGAAGCGGCAGGAGATGTGTAATCTTAATGTGTCGTGCGTCCTTTCTGGATCTGCTGCTGCTTGGGGCCCACAGACAATCGGGTGTCAGCGGTGTGGCGTGCCGCGCCGCCCTTCTGTGAGGGCATAGGTGAGGAAGCTGCGGACCTGAAGCAGCTCCTCGCCATTTGACAGCATCCCTACTCCTTCGGGCCGATAGTCGCCATGCTTCAGCACCATCCCATCGAGTGACGCGCGGCCGGACTTGCAAGGATCGCAGGCCAGATCCGTGCAGAGGAACGAGGTGATGGAATTGCTGCCGGACCATTGTGCCGGATCGCCACCGGAACCCGGCGGCTTGTAAAAGGGAACCTTGCCTGGCTCAATGCCTGCGCTGGCTTCCAAGGCCTCGAAATCCGCAACCAGGCGGGCGGTGGCTTTCAAACCAATTTCTGTTCCCGAGACCGGCCGTGGCGCTCCACGACCGCCTTCCTGGCCGACCGGACGCGACAGGCGTTATATCATCCGGCCAATCATGTATTGCGAGGGATCCGGCTGCACGAACACCACCTGCTCGACGTTGGCGAGCGTCATTATGCCTGAGCACTGTGCGCAGGATTCGAGCGTTGTATAGACCGTGACGTTCCGTAACTGCCGTCACGCTCTCCCCTCACGGGCGCCACTTGCGCCGCCGACGAGAAATTCCACTTACTGTCTGCTCCGATGTCGCTGTCCCAATCCTGCTGAATGCCAGAGAGGCTGAAGATGCGCTTGATCAGCCGCGCCTCCGCATGCTCCACGGAACTGTTGAAGATCCCATTGTTCCGCCGGCTGCTTGGGTTTCACATCCCGTCCTTCGGCAGAAAGCTCATCAACTTGGCACGTACATCATCGGGCCAAGACATCGAGGTATGCTTATCGAGCCAGCTTGCCGCCAGCACCTGGTTCACCGTCCAGCGCAGTTCCTCGCCACACCAGATCTGATGGTCGAGCACCACCGAGGAGCGGCCAACCTTCGTCACCGTCACGCGGAAGGTAAGCATGTCCCCGAAAAAAGACGGCTTGGAGAAATTGCAGGTGAGGTGCACCGTGGGCGTGCCCCAGCGCTCCTTCCAGATCACCTCGTGCCAAGGATAGCCAATCCAGCTCCAGAACTCCTCCACCACGCCGTTCAGCAGGTTCAGGTAGGCGGGATAATAAGCAGTACCGGAAACATCGCAGTCGCCGAAGCGGAGCATGCGGTCGGTGGTGAAGCTGACGGCCATGGCAGTGTCCCGAATGAAAGGATTGGGGCATGTCGAAAACACCCAGCAAGACACTAGCATGAGTTGGCGCAAATGCCAGCTCACCTGCTGAAAGCTGATATGGCAGCCCGTCAAATGCCCTGGATATACATATCCACATGCACACGTTCATATCCCCGAAATTCAACACGCTGGCGAAGCGAAGCGCGTTTTGAATGCATGTGCATGAAATAGTCATTGACGGTTTCAGGGGCTTGAAACAAGCTCCGGTGCATGTGGCGGAGTAAGTGAATGGCGGCTGATGCTTCTTTCGATGCGGTCATCATCGGCGCGGGCCATAATGGGCTCGCGGCGGCGATCCACTTGGCAAAGCACGGCTGGTCCGTCGGTGTGTTCGAAGCGAAGAACGAGCCCGGCGGCGCGGTAAAGACGCGGCAGTTGACACTGCCCGGCTTCCGCCATGACGTGGCAGCGATGAACCTCAGCATGTTCGCGGGATCGCCCTTCCTGAAGGAGCATGGCGCGGCGCTGGCCCGCCATGGCCTTGCCTTTGCCCCCGCCGCGCATTGCTTTGCCTCCGTCTTTCCGGATGCAACATGGTTTGGCGTCTCGAAGGACCTCGATGCAACGCTGACCCGCCTCAACAGCATCAACCCGAAGGACGCCGCAGCATGGTCCGCCATGCTCAACCGCTTCGGCAAGGATGCGCCGCATATCTTCGGCCTACTCGGCAATGTCATGCCGTCGCTTGCGACAGCGAAGGTGGTGTGGAGGGCGTGGCGCGAGAACGGCACCGCCTGGACGCTCGACATGCTGCGCTTCCTCACCATGCCGACGCGGGTGTGGGCTGATGCGCATTTCGAAGACCCGAAGGTCAAGGCCACGCTTGCCACGTGGGGCATGCATCTTGATTTTCCGCCAGACATCGCGGGCGGAGCACTCTTCCCCTATCTCGAGTCGATGACCAACCAATCCTTCGGAATGATGATCGGCCAGGGCGGGGCGGACATGATGATCCGCGCCATGACGGGCTACCTGGCGGAACTGGGCGGTCGGTTGCAACTCAACGTGCCGGTTGAAGAAGTGCTGCACGAGGGCGGCGGTGCTTCCGGCATCCGCCTTGCAGATGGGCGTATCATCACGGCCCGGCGCGCGGTGATCGCCAATGTCACGCCCCGGCTTCTGTTCGGCAAGCTGCTGCCCGATGGCTCGGGCCAGGCCGCGGTGGATGAGAGGTTCAAGGCCTTCCGCCCCGGCCCCGGCACCATGATGCTGCATCTGGCGCTCGATGGGCTGCCGGATTGGGTGGCGGGAGAAGATCTCAAGCAATTTGCTTATGTCCACATTGCGCCAAGTCTCGGCTACATGAGTCGCGCCTATGAGCAGGCAATCGAAGGCCTTCTGCCGGAAGCACCGGTATTGGTCGTGGGCCAGCCGACAGCAATTGACCCATCCCGTGCGCCTGACGGCAAGCACATCTTATGGGTTCAGGTGCGCGTTCTGCCAAAGCATGCCACAGGCGATGCGGCGAACGAGATTGGTGGAACGGACTGGAGCGCCATCAAGGACGCCTATGCAGACCGCGTGATCTCCATCATGGAACGCTATGCGCCGGGCCTCAAGGCTAAGATCCTTAGCCGCGCCGTGTTTTCGCCTGATGATCTTGAGGCGGAGAACCCCTGCCTCGTGGGTGGCGACAATCTTTCGGGCAGCCATCAGCTTGATCAGAATTTCCTGTTCCGCCCAGTGGCCGGTTATTCGCGCTACAAGATGCCGCTGGACAGGCTCTACATGTGTGGTGCCGCCACCTGGCCGGGCGCGGGCACGGGGGCGGGCTCCGGCTATCTTTTGGGCAAGATGCTGGCGCGCGCGTGAGGATCTCCCGCGCAGCTTGCATTCGAACGGGAATGAAATAGGTTTTTGCAACTTCAACAGACGAGGAAACGCCATGGCACCTTCATCCACCGCTCTCACCGAACTCGCCGCTGGCCTGCTGTCAGGCCGCGTCGAGGTCGTGGACCTCACCGCCACGCTGGGGCCGGAAACGCCGCTCATCAAGCTGCCGCCGCAGATCGGCCTGAACACGCCGCAGGTCGAGATTCATACGATCTCGCATTATGACGACAAGGGCCCCTTCTGGGCCTGGAACTGGCTGAAGCTCGGTGAGCATTCGGGCACGCACTTCGACGCGCCGCAGCACTGGATCACCGGCAAGGACTATCCCGATGGCGCGACCGACACCATTCCGGTGCAGAACTTCGTAGGCCCCGTGAACGTCATCGACTGCAGCGCGGAGGTTGCCAAGAACCCGGACTTCCTGCTCACCGTCGATCACATCAAGGCGTGGGAAGCAAAGCATGGCGAGATCGAGAAAGGCTCGTGGGTCGTGCTGCGCAGCGACTGGTACAAGCGCAACGGCAGCGAGAAGGACTTCCTGAACGCCGACGAGAACGGCCCGCATTCGCCCGGCCCCACGGCGGAAGCAATCCAGTATCTGATCGACAAGGGCATCATCGGCTGGGGCTCGGAAACGGTCGGCACGGATGCCGGATCGGCAGGCGGCATGACCCCGCCCTTCCCCGCGCACAACCTGATGCACAAACACAACCGTTACGGCCTCGCCTCGCTCTGCAACCTTGACAGGCTGCCGCCCAAGGGCGCGGTGATCATCGCCGCCCCGCTCAAGATCAAGCATGGCACCGGCAGCCCGCTGCGCGTGCTGGCGCTGGTTGCCAGGTAAGCGAAACCCCGCACGGGAAGGGACAGCGGACGCATGACCGATTACGTGATCGCCGGAAGCGGCATCAACGCGCTCGTCGCCGCATCCCTTCTCGCCCTCAAGGGCAAGAAGGTTCTGGTGCTGGAGCGCAACGCCATGATCGGCGGCTGCATCCGCTCCGAGGAGGCAACGCTTCCCGGCTTCACCCATGATGTGATGGCGGCGACCTTCGTGCTGTTCCTGCTGTCACCCGCTTCTGCGGCGCTCGGGCATGAACTTGAGAAACGCGGCCTCGCCTACGCGCACCCGGAGATCCCCACCGGCGTACTGCGCCCCGACGGCTCGAGCCTCGTTCTGCGGTCCGACCGCAAGGCCAATATCGCCGCATTTGATGCGCTGGCAGCAGGCGACGGCCAGCAATATTCGGCAGACATGGAAACGCTCGGCGCCAATGCGCCCTTCCTGTTTGCACTGCTGGGTGGTCGCCTGTGGTCGTGGGACATGGCGAAGCTCATCGCAAAGGAAGCCTGGCGGCGTGGGCCGCTGGGGCTCTCCTCCTTCTTCGGCGCGGCGCTCATCTCTGCCCGCCACTGGCTTCAGCCTTACTATAAGTCCGACTTGTTCCATGCCCTGATGGCCCCCTGGGTCCTGCACACGGGGCTGGGGCCGGAGAGCACTTACTCGGGCCAGATGGCCAAGGTCATCGCCTTTGCACTTGAAGCGGCGGGAGCGCCCATCGTGAAGGGTGGGGCCGCCAACATCCTCACCGCCTTCGAACGGCTGATCCGCGATCATGGCGGCGACATCCGCACCACCGCCGATGTGGCGGAGGTGATTGTCGATGAGGCAGGCCGCGCGACGGGCGTTGTGCTGGCATCCGGTGAGAGGATCAATGCTGCCGAAGGTGTCATCTGCTCCATGACGCCCCATCAGCTTTACGGCCGCCTGCTGAAGAACTGGCAGGGTGCCCAGCCGCTGCGCGAGGAGGCCAGAGGCTTCGTCCACGGCAAGGGCAACATGCAGATTCACTATGCGCTGAAGGCCGCGCCACAATGGACGAACCCGGACCTCGGAAAGGTGGCGCTGCTGCACCTGACGCCGGGTCTCGACGGTGTCTCGAAAGCTGTAAATGAAGCAGAGCGAGGCATGCTGCCGGTTGAACCGACGATCTGCGTCGGCCAGCCAACCGCGTTTGACCCCAGCCGCGCGCCCGATGGCAAGGCCATTCTCTGGCTGCAACTTCCTGAAGCACCACGCGTCATCAAGGGCGATGCCGCAGGCGAATTCGCTGCGCCCGCCGATGGGCGCTGGAGCGAAGCCCTGCGCGAAGCCTATGCCGACCGCGTCGAGGCCCTGCTCTGCCGCCATATTCCGGATTTCAAGTCACTGGTGCTGGCCAGGCGCTGCTATTCGCCCGCCGATCTCGAGGCGATGAATATCAACCTCGTGGGCGGCGATCCCTATGGCGGGGCCTGCAGCATCGACCAATTCTTCCTGTGGCGTCCCCTGCGTGGCACGAAAAACCACGCGACGCCGGTGAAGCGGCTCTATCACATCGGCGCCTCCACCCACCCCGGCCCGGGGCTTGGCGGCGGTTCCGGCTTCCTGCTAGCCACTGCGCTGACATGACGAAGGATCTGTCTTTCCTCCGCGGCGTGCTGCACCGCGAAGCCCAGCCGGACACGTCCCTTCCATCGCTGGCAGAGATCGGGCTCAACCACTTCGTCCCCTATCTGCTCAACCGCATCGCGGCGACATGGAATGCGGAGCTTTCCGCTGACCTTCGCCGCTTCGACCTGACGACGCCACAAATGCGCACCCTCGCCGTACTCGGGATCAATTCCGGCCTCACCATCAACGAACTGTCAACGCTGACGGTCACGGAACAATCCACCATGAGCCGCACGCTTGACACGCTGCAAGCGCGCGGCCTCGTGCGCCGCAAGCCGCGCGCCTCGGACTTGCGGGTGCGCGAGGTCGAGATCACGCTGGCAGGCCGCGAGATCTTTGATCTGTTCTGGCCGGTGATGTTCGGGCGCTACGAGCAGATGTTCCGCGACATCGGCGAGGATGAGTTCTCGCAGCTGATCACCACGCTGCAAAAGGTTTTGCGCAACATCCGGAATGCCGGAGAGACCGGCGACAGCTGACGTTACAGCGCCCGGACCGTCTTCAATGCGCCGTCCAGCGCGCTGCCGTCTTCATCCTTCAGGGCCGCACTGATCAGCCGGTCCATCCACTGGCCGCCATCATCACGGGCAAGAAGCAGCGGCACGGCGGACATCACGCGGTCGAATTTCGAGAGGCCACGGGCATGAGTGTCCGAGTAGCCCTTGACGAGGCGGCGCGCCGCCAGAATGGCGCGGGCGAGATCGTAATTCTCCGGCAGGGTGCGCACGGCGAGGCCGAGCCAGTCCTCCAGGTGACGCATTTCATTTTCATGCCGTAGCAGCTTGCGGCGAAAGCGGCGCAGGCCGCTGACGAGATAGAGTTGCAGGAAGCCGCGCAACGTTGCTGTCTCGACATGACGTCCGCGATTCACCAGCCGGTCGATCCGCGCCATCCACCTGGGGCTTGCCGAAACACGGCGGCCCCAGCCAGCCGGGAGCAGGCTCACCATCTCCTCCGCGCGCGGATGCATGAACTCCGTCATATAGAGCGGATCATCGCCCGCCTTCATCTCGCTGGCGATACGGGCAAAGCGGGTGGCGCGCGTCTTGCGGTCGGCAACGCCGATCACATCGTCATAGGCCATGGCATTGGCAAGATATTTCGCCGCCGTGGCGGTGAAGGCAAAGCCCTTCGACGCGCCGGCCTGCTTCATATCCTGCGCGAACAGGCCTTCCAGCCGGGCAAGGTAAGCATCGCCATAAGCCATGTCCTGAAAGTCGATGCAGCGCTTGAGGCCCGCAAGCGCAACCCCGTGCGCCTCCACAGGCAAGGCGCGAAGCCGCGCAAGGCGCTTATCAAGTTCCCCTGACCCAAGGGTTTCCGGCAAGGCCGCAATGCGCGGCGGCGGCTTGATCTGGGCCTCCGGCAACTCATTGCTGGCAGCGCGCGCAAAGCCTTCGGAGAAGCCTTTGAGCGAGGCTTCAACACCCTTGCCGCCTGCACCGATCACCGCTTCGAAACTCTCGCGCGGGAAAGGCAACGCGCCTGCGCCCGCGAGTGCGCCCAGCAGCGGGGCGGAAATCACCGTACCGGCCTGCCGCGCCGCCTTCTCCATGTCGAAGGCGATGAGACGGCGCACGGCGGTGCTCGCCGCCGCATTCACCGCCTGCGGATCGGCAATCGATTCGCCCGGCTTCTCCTTCTCCGCAACTGCATAGGCGCGATGGGTGGAGGTGATGAGCAGCGTCCTGTCGGGTGTCGCAAGGCCGCGCAGGATAGAGCGGCCCGCCTCCATCAACTCCGCCGCGATCACCACGTCCACGTCACCGGGTGTCGGCATCAGCGCCAACACCGGCGCGTGGCCATCCTTGGGCGGAAGCATCTCGATGTAATAGAGCGTTGCTCCAGTGCGCTGGGCAACGCCCGGCACGGAGGTTGACTGCGCATACCAGCCATTGGCCTCCGCCACCGCCACGATCCAGTCGGTGAGCACGCCGCCGCCCTGACCACCCATGGCGAGAATGGCGATGGTGATGGGCTTTTCGCGCGGCGCGGACGAATCGAACATCACGCCGCTGCCCTGTCGAACATGATGCGCCGCTTCTCGCGGGACCGTTGCAGGAAGGAGATGACGGCGCGGCGCACGCGGCTCTTGAAGCGCTCCCAGCCAGATGGATTGCGCAGCACGTCGGCGCGATAGAAGGAGGGACAGAGCACTGCCGCATCCGCCACGTCGCCACAGTTACCGCAGGCGACACAACTGTTGTCGATCGAAGCGACCGGATCATCGCGCAGTGGATCGTCGAGATGCTTCACCGACAGCGATGGGCAGCCCGAGAGGCGGATGCAGGCATGGTCGCCCGTGCAGATATCCTCGTCAACGCCGAAACGCTGGCGCAGCACCGGCTCTCCCACCTTCTCCGCCTTGTCCATCATGGGTTTCACGCGGCGCTGCTTGTTGAGCATGCATTCGGAGGAAGCGACGATGATCTTGGGGCCGGGCTCATCCGTGGTCAGTGCTTCGCGCAGCGTGTCACGCATTTTGACCACATCATAAGTGCGGTCGATCTGGCGCACCCACTTGGCGCCCACACCCTTCACAGCATCGACGATCGAGTTGTTGGTGGCCCGCTTCGTGTTTTCAGCGCGCGAGGAGAGAATGTCCTGCCCGCCGGTGGCAGAAGAATAATAATTGTCAACGATCAGCATGACGCCATCATGCTTGTTGAACACGGCGTTGCCGACGGACGAATTGAGGCCATTGTGCCAGAAACCACCATCGCCCATCACCGAGATCACACGCTTCTCCGCCTTCACGTTGGAGGCGGACGCCGCAGCGGGGCCGAGGCAATAGCCCATGGTCGTGGCGCCAATGTTGAAGGGCGGCAGGATCGAAAAGAGATGGCAGCCGATATCGGCTGAAACGTGATGCGGCCCCAGCTCCTTCTCGACCAGCTTCATCGCCGCGAAGATCGGCCGTTCCGGGCAGCCGGTGCAGAAGCCTGGCGGGCGCGGCGGCACAACGCTGGCCAGTGCCTGTACTTCCTTGCTGTTCAACACAGGCGACGCATCGGGCAGCGGCGGCCGGTTGCCGAGCAGTCGGGGCGCGTGTTTCTCGAAGAAGCCGAGCAGGCCCTTCTGCATCACCGTGGCGGTGTATTCGCCTGCCATCGGGAACACGTCCTTGCCGGAAACACGCGTGTTGAGATCGCGCCGCCTGAGCATGGTGTTCAAGGCCTGCTCGATGAATTCAGGCTGGCCCTCCTCCACGACCACCACGGCGGTTTTTCCAGCACAGAAGGTGTTGATTTCATCATCCACCAACGGATAGGTGACGTTCAGCACATAGAGAGGAACCCGCGTGCTGCCATAGGCATCCGACAGGCCCAGCTGCTGCAATGCGCGGATCACGCCATTGTACATGCCGCCCTGGCAGATGATGCCAACCTCGCCTGTTTCAGGCCCGAAAAACTCGTTGAGCTTCTGCTCCTTCACGAAGTTCACCGCGGCAGGCCAGCGCTTCTCGATCTTCATCTTCTCGTGGATGAAGGAGGCTGGCGGCAGTACGATGCGGTTCACATCGCGCACCGGGTTTTCCAGCGCCTGCTTCAGCGTGTAGGACGGCTTCCTGTTGTCCTTCGCGGTGAAGCGGCCATGCACATGGCAGCCGCGGATGCGCACCTCCACCATCACCGGCGTGTTGGAGGCTTCCGACAATTCAAAGGCTTTCTCCACCGTATGCACCATGGTGGGAAGATCAGGGCGCGGGTCCATGAGCCAGATCTGCGACTTCATCGCGAAGGCGTGGCTGCGCTCCTGCATGATGGAGGAGCCTTCGCCATAATCCTCGCCGATGATGATGACCGCCCCGCCATTGACGCCGCCCGAAGACAGATTGGAAAGCGCGTCACTTGCCACATTGGTGCCCGCGGTGGACTTCCACGTCACCGCACCGCGGATCGGATACATGACGGACGCCGAGAGCATGGCTGCGGCGGTTGCCTCGGAGGCGGAAGATTCGAAATGCACGCCCAGTTCGGCCATGTAGTCGGACGCATCGGCCAGCACATCCATCAGGTGCGAGATCGGTGAACCCTGATATCCGCCGACATAGGACACACCTGACTGCAGCAACGCCTTGGTGATGGCGAGAATGCCTTCACCCCGGAATTCCTGCCCCTCGCCCAGCCGGAGATCTTCCACCTCGCGCGCAAAAGACCGCTCTGCCATGGGCTGATTCACTCACCTTTACATTCAAATGCATATATCGTCGAGCATCAGGTCTGAATTACCTTCGCTCCGCCAAGGCCAGATGTTGGCGTAGCTTGTTATCCGGATCAAGAATTATCGGAATTTTGTGCGCCGCGACAAGCTGTAGGGGCATTTTGCGATGCGAAACTCAACCCGGCATAAACAATGCACTTGAATACTTCCTACGCGCGGCCTCAAAATGATGTTCAATCCGGCATCAAACGTAACGCACGGCAAAAAAGGGGAAGGATAACATGATTGAACTTTCGAGGCGCCAACTGCTGCAGGGCGGCCTGACCACTCTGCTGCTGGGGCAGGGTCTAGGCGTGACCGCGGCTTATGCCGAGGGCAGCACTGTCACCATTGCCTTTAACGTCAACCTTCCCGCCTGGGACCCGACCACGGGTCTTTCCGCCGTGAACCCGACGATTCAGGCAATCTATCGCTCGGTGTTCGACCAGTATATCGGCCAGAAGCCCAACCTGGAATTTCAACCCGGCCTTCTCACCGAATGGGGCTGGAGCGATGACAAGAAACAAGTGTGGATGACCGTCCGCGACGGCGTTAAGTGGCATGACGGCTCGCCCTTGTCGGCGGAAGACGTCGTATGGTCGCTGACCCGCGCGGGCAAGATGGATGGCGGCAACCCGATCGCCTTCATCTGGTCGAAGATCGGCAATTTCAAGATCGATGGCAACAAGATCACCGCCGATGTCCTCCAGTTCGAGCCGACGCTGTTCAAGTGGATGGCCTTCCTGACGGGCTATGTGATGCCCAAGGCCTATTTCGAAAAGGTGGGCGCTGAAGGCTTCGAGGCCAAGCCCATCGGCACCGGCCCCTATATGGTGGACCAGTTCGAGCGCAACGCCTTCGTACGCCTGAAGGCCAACCCGGATTACTGGGGCGGCAAGCCCGCCTATGAGACGGTGGTGTTCAAGTTCGTTCCCGATGCAACGAGCCGTGTCGCTGAAATCGAGTCCGGCTCTTCCGACGTGACGGTGGACGTGCCCTTCGAGGAGTATGACCGCCTGAAGGACAAGGAAGGCCTTGCCGGCGTGGTGACGCCCGTCTCTGACATCGGTATGATCTTCCTCAACAACGATGGCCCGATGCTCGACAAGAATGTGCGCATGGCGGCCGCCATGTCGATCGACAAGAAGGCCATCGTGGACAAGCTGCTGCGCGGCTACGCCACCCCCATCAGCACGTTGGAAGCACCGGAATATACGGCCTTCGACCCGTCAATCGTTGTTCCCTACGATCCCGACAAGGCCAAGGAACTGCTTGCTGCCTCGGGCTTTGGCCCGGACAAGCCGGTGACTTTCAAGATCCAGACCACGCGCGGCCTGAAGCCCAAGGATTACGAGATGATCCAGGCCATCGTCGGCATGTGGCGCAAGGTGGGCATCGAGGCCGAGATCGAGGTTTACGAAGTCGCCAAGCATTTCGAGTTGCGCGCGGCCGACCAGCTCGCGCCCGCCGCCTTCTACAACTGGGGCAATGCCATCGGCGATCCGACCACCTCAACAGGCTTCGCCATGTTCGGCCCCAGCCCGCATTCGGTGTGGAACAGCGACGACCTCGACGGAATGATCGGCCCGCTGTGGGGCGAAGGCGATGAGGAAAAACGCATCGCCGGCTGGAAGGCGGTGTCGAAGTACATCGCCGAGAACGCCTATGTGATCCCGCTGGTCCAGTATCAGCAGCCGATTGTCTTCAAGAAGACGGTCAAGGTCACGCCGAATGTCGCGGGCTCGCCTGAGCCGGCGCAGATGTCCCCGGCCTGATCAAACTGACACTGCGGGGCCCGGTTGATGCCGGGCCCCGTTTCTTTGCAAGAGTTGAATGCCGCTCAGCCTCATCATATCGCGCGCGCTGTCTGCCATCATCACGCTCTTCGGCGTCATGGTCGTGGTCTTCGTGCTGGTGCGCGTGGTGCCGGGAGACCCGATCGCCATGATGATCGCGCCCGGCGCGTCCGAGGCTGACATCGCAGCATTGCGGGCACTCTACGGGCTTGACCTGCCGATCTGGCAACAGTTCTGGGTGTGGTTCGGCCAAGTGCTGCAGGGCAATCTCGGCACATCTATCTCGATGAAGCAGAATGTGCTGACCATCATCGCGGACCGGCTTCCCGCAACGCTTGAACTCGCCCTCTTCGCCCTCACCATGGCTGTCGTATGGGGGGGCTTTATCGCCCTCCTCTCCACCGCCTGGCGCGGCACGCCGGTCGAGCGTGTGATCGACGGTTTCAACGGTATCATGCTGGCGGTGCCTGACTTCATCTGGGCCCTCACCTTCGTTTTGGTCCTGGGGGTTCTTGTACCCGTGCTGCCCATCTCCGGGCGGAGCGACCCCACGGTGGACGCAGGGCTCGCAACGCAATTTTATCTCATCGAAGGCTTGCTGCGCGGCAAGTTCGCCTTCACCTGGGATGTGCTGAAGCACATGCTGCTGCCGGCCTGCGCGCTGGCCTTTCCGCTCGCCGCCGTCATCGGCCGGGTGCTCAAGAATACGATGATGGATGTGATGGTGCAGGACTATATCCTGCTGGCCCGCATCAAAGGGCTTTCCAACCTGCGCATCCTGCTGCAGGAGGCGCTGCGCAATGCCGCCGTTCCGGCCCTCGCCCTCACGGGCGTGCAGTTCACCTTCCTGATCGGCGGCACCGTCATCACCGAACGGATCTTCTCTTATCCGGGCATCGGCAATCTTGCCATCGACGCCGTCATCAACCGTGACCTGCCACTGATCCAGGGCCTGGTGCTGACCTTCGGCATCATCTTCATCCTGGTCAATATGCTGGTCGATGCACTGACCGTCTGGCTCAACCCGAGGCTCCGGCATGCCTAAGGATGTGCGGATCTGGGCCGGCGGTGGCTTCATCATTCTTCTGCTGCTGGTGGCCGTGTTCGCGCCGCTTCTGGCGCCATTCGATCCGCTGGAGCAGGATCTCCTCACCGCCACCATGGGGCCGGGGCAGGAACCGGGCCGCTGGCTTGGAACCGACAGCTTGGGAAGAGACGTGCTCTCCCGCCTCATCTATGGAACGCGCATTGCGCTCACCGTTGCCTTCATCGCGGCCGTTCTGGCATGCCTTTTGGGCACTATTCTGGGGCTGCTGGCCGGTTATTACGGCGGCTGGATCGATGCGCTGATCTCCCGCCTCATCGACATCTGGATGGCTTTTCCGCCGGTCCTGCTGTCCATTCTGCTCGTCGCCGTGCTGGGGTCGGGCATCCACTCGGTGATTGCCGCCATCGTCGTCATCGACTGGACGCGCTTTGCCCGCGTGGTGCGCGCCGAAACACGCCAGCAGGCAAAACTTGAATATGCCGAGGCCGCCTCCGCACTCGGCATGGGCCGCATGGTGATCCTCATGCGGGAAATCCTGCCCAACGTATTGCCCGTGGTGCTGGTGCTGCTGTCGCTTGAAATGGGCATCGCCGTCATTGTCGAGGCGATCCTCTCCTTCGTCGGCCTGTCGGTTTCGACCGACGCGCCCACATGGGGCGGCATGATCGCCGAAGGCCGGCAGATCATCTATCAGGCGTGGTGGGTTCTGGTGTTCCCTCTCGTCGCGCTGTTTCTTACCGTGCTCGCCTTCAACCAGTTGGGAGACGGATTGCGCCAGTG
Source organism: Hyphomicrobiales bacterium (assembly GCA_040383265.1). Classification (GTDB taxonomy): domain Bacteria; phylum Pseudomonadota; class Alphaproteobacteria; order Rhizobiales; family Aestuariivirgaceae; genus Aestuariivirga. Next base: position 6,423 of record JBEIDW010000002.1, on the reverse strand, counting down.
GCTCGATCCGATGCTGAAGCGATGACGCCGGTGATCGACATCCGCAACCTGACGGCCGGCACGCGCGCAGGGCCAATCCTGCGCGATGTCTCACTCAACGTGAACGCAGGCGAGGTGATGGCGCTCGTGGGCGAAAGTGGCGCGGGGAAAAGCACCATCGCAAAGGCGGTGCTGGGCATCCTTCCCGCCGGCATCAAGATCACTGCCGGCAACATCCTGTTCGAAGGCACCGACCTTCTCGCGCTCGCCCCACCTCAACTGCGCGAGCTTCTGGGCGTGCGCATCGCGCTGATCCCGCAGGACCCGCTGACCTCGCTGAACCCTGCACGCCGCATCGGCGACCAGCTGACAGATGGGCTGCGCCTCAGGGCCGGCATGAGCCGCAGCGAGGCCACCGCAAGGGCGTTGAGCCTCTTGCACGATGTTCACATCCGCGAGCCTGACCTCGTCATGCGTCGCTACCCGCATGAACTCTCGGGCGGCATGCGCCAGCGCGTGCTGATCGCACAGGCCTTCTCCCTCAATCCGCATGTCATCATCGCCGATGAGCCGACAACGGCTCTCGACGTGACAGTGCAGAAGCAGGTGCTGCGCCTCATCCGCGACATGCAGCGCGAACACGGGACGACGTTATTGTTCGTGACGCATGACCTCGGCGTGGTGGCACAGATCTGCGACCGCATGACGGTGCTCTATGGCGGCAAGGTGCTGGAACAGGGTGCCACCGCCGACATCATCGCCAATCCGCGCCACCCCTATACGCAAGCACTTCTGGCGGCCAGCCCGCGCTATGACAGGCCGGACCAGAGCCTGAAGCCGGTGCCCGAAGCGCTCATCGCGGAACTGAAGCGGGAGATCGCCAGCTGATGCTGATCGAAGCCCGCAATCTCTCGCTCGACCTGCCCGACATGAGCCATCAGGTGCTGATCGGCCACCGCCGCAGGCTGCGCATCCTGAAGAACGTCTCGCTGTGCATCGCCAAAGGCGAGACGGTGGGCCTCGTGGGGGAATCGGGCTCAGGCAAGACATCACTTGGCCGAACCCTGCTACGCCTCTACGAGCCAAGCGAGGGCCAGTTGCTGTTCGAGGGCCAGGACATCGCCCATGCAAATGCCGCCGCACTTAAACCTTTGCGACGCCGCGTGCAGATGATCTTCCAGGACCCGCAATCCTCGCTCAATCCGCGCCACACCATCGGCGGCATCATCGCCACGGCACTGAAGCTACATGGCCTTGATCACAGCAAGCCCACCATCGCCGCGATACTTGATCGCGTGGGCCTTCCCGCTACTGCCATGGAACGCTATCCACATCAGTTGTCAGGCGGGCAGCGCCAGCGCGTGGGCATTGCGCGCGCGATCGCGCTGAAGCCCGACTTCGTGGTGGCTGACGAGATCGTCTCCGGGCTTGATGTGTCAACACAGGCCCAGGTGCTTGACCTTCTCAAGAGGCTTCGCGCCGAAATGGGCCTGGCGCTAGCCTTCATCAGCCATGACCTGTCCGTGGTGCGCAACCTGTGCGACCGCGTGACCATCATGAAGGGCGGCGAGATCGTGGAAGAAGGCCGCACAGCGGAGGTGTTCGCGTCGCCGCGTACTGCCTTCACCCGCACGCTGATCGACAGCATCCCGCTTCCCGAGATCCGCCCCGGCTGGCTTGACATGGCGGAAAATACCGCCGAGCCCTCCAAATCCTGCGTCTGACCCCAGCGCTTTGCTGGTGTGCGCGCCAGTACACGCGCATTGAGCCCGCCCAGTTGCCGCGCCGCGGCCTCGGCCACTTGCGAGCAGCTTGTATCATCCGAAACATCAGCCGATATGAAGTGCGCCTTGCCATGTTTCAGCACCGTGAGGGCTGCAACTCCCTTCGTCGCATTAGGCCCGGCAATGACGACGCTGGCACCGGCCTTCTGCAGGCCCAATGCCATGGCAAGGCCGATGCCGCCGTTCCCTCTGCGATACCCATGTCATCTGCATCTTTCGATATCAATTCATGCAACGTGGTCTGGCGCCACGCTGCAATCAGTATATCCCGAATGTAAACATTGCCCGTGGGGCTTCCTCCGTGCCATTAAGCCTAAGCTCTCGCCATGCAGGATGAGCGAAGCTGATCAGGACTTTTCCGCACATGAGACATGCAACACCGATACAGCCATGTGAACTCCAGCTGGCGCTCAGCGCGCCGCGTGAAGAGGTCTTGCGCAGCTTCGCGCGTGAGGCAGCTCTGGCGGAGGGCATTTCGGCCGCCAGCGCCAGCCTCATCGCCAGCGATTGCGCCTCATTGTGGCAGACGCTTTGCGCCAGAGGGGATGACAATGAGCGTGTCCATGTGAGCCTTCATGTTCTGCATGATGAGGTGAGGGCCAGACTATTGTTCAAAGGCCATACGCGCTTTTCAAAGGTCATCGCCTCACTGGGTAGCCAACTGCCGCACGGAGCGGGCATCTCTTACCGCGAGAGCGGCATCGACGGCTGGGAAATCATGCTGCATCGCAGCCTGGTCGAACCGAGCAGCCTGCAACCGCCGGAGCCTGCGCCAACCATCGCAAAGATGCCGGCAAGCTCCGACGACATCATGGTCGACCTTGCACGCAAGGCCGATGCACCCGGCATCGCGCGTTGCTTCCTTGCCACTTATGGCCACCACTATGTGCATTCCGACGTGTTCTCCCCCAGACGCTACTGGGCGCGGGTGGAAGCGGGCGAGATCATCCCCGTGGTGGCGCGCAGTGCGGAAGGCGAAGTGATCGGGCATGTGGCGCTGGAGCGCGAAGCGGCAGCACTTGTAGCCGAACGCGGCGAGGCGGTGGTGCTACCCTCATTCCGCGGCCACCACCTCCTCGAACGCATGACTGATCGCCTGTCGGAAGAGGCCCCAAAACATGGGCTGCATGGCATTTATGCCGAGCCCCTTACCATCCACACCTTTTCTCAACGCAACGATGCGCGCGCCGGAATGCCGGTTTGCGCGGTGCTGCTGGGTGCCAACCCCGAGACCTTCCGGCCAAAGGACATCGCATGCCCAACCGCCGGCCAACGGCAGAGCTATTTGCGAACCTTCCGCTTCGTGCAGGCCCCCGTCGCACGCGGACTGCAGGATGCAGCCCCCTATGCAGGCATGCTTCGCCAAATCTATTCCCGCTTGGGAGTCGAGGTGGCGGCGCCCCCAATGCCAGAGCCAGCGCCCTCAACCTCAACCACGCGGATAGGCGTTAACGACCGGGGCTATGGCGTCATCCGCTTCGACGCGATCGGCAGCAATTGCGCCATCGAACTTGCCCAGACGCTGGCTGACGTGCGCTCGCTCGGCGCGCGCTCAGTGCAACTCTCCTGCCGGGTGGCGGACCCTGGCCTGCCACTCCTCATCGCTACCGCCCGCAGCCTCGGGTTTTTCTTCTGCGGGCTCGGCCCAGGATTTTCCGAAGGTGAAGACCTGCTGCTCTTGCAACTCCTCACCGAGCCATTGGATACGGCCAAGCTGCAACTCTTCACCGATGAGGCAAAGGAATTGGTGGCCTTCATTGAGGCGGACCGCAAATCCGTCAGTTAGCGGGCACTCAAGCATGGCCTTATGCTAGAACGGTGCAAGCAAGAGCAGGATTCATGGTATCAGAGTGCATGGCTTCCGAACCCCGGAATTGGATGTGATGCCCTTGATCGAATTCACGCCATAAGCGGATTTCAGGTCCTCAGTGTCCTTTCGCATGCATCTCCGCATTCATGCCCCAATCAGCGGTCTCTGGATACGCTGTTCGCGCTACTCCTCGCGCAAGGCCCGGACATGCCGGAGATATTTTCAACAACACAGGAATGTGTAGTCCGCGCCGTAGTAAGTGGCTGACTTCGAGCGAGATCGAATGTGCGATTGTTCAACCAAATGGATGATCTCCAGCCTCTCGGAGGCGGGATATCTCGTTCCTCGTCTGCCCCACCTGCGATCATGCTTTTCTTGAGCAGCCGGCTTTCCAGCGTGAGGTTGGCCGCCGGGATATTCATGCCCCGAACCTCGTGGCGAAGATCCTTAATCTCTCCACGGGTTGCCGCCACGCCCCTATGCCCCACCAACCGGCTCTTCCCGGCCTCCAGGATCTCCCTCGACCAGTTGTAGTACAGGCTCTTTGCAATGCCCTCCCGCCGTCACAACTCGACGATGCTGTATTCGCCACGGAGTCACTGCAGCACGATACGGAACTTCTCCTCGGCCGAATGGTGCTTCCGGGTGGCCCGACGGATGTTCTTCACAATTCGCTCGGGCATCCCGGCCTGCGTCCCGGATTTTCGTCTCATCTGAGCTTCCCCTATTGAACCACGACGAGCCAGAAATCCTCCCTTCCTCAAGTCATCCAAGCAATCCTATAAGTACTGATGCGGGAGAAGACCCTTGATCGAGGCAGAGGGCCTGCCGATAGCCCGTCGGTTCGCCCGAACGACATCGATATTGCTATAGGAATAGGATGGGAACGCTCCCTCGAGGATGCGCCCGAATACGGGTGTTAGCGCCTCCAAGAAGGTTGCACTCAAGGCAAGCCTGCTGTCGAGATCTTGGGTAATCTGCCATAGAACCTGCTGCACGACGTCATTGCTCAGACAGTCCGTCTCCACAGAAATGTCCAATTCGCGATAGAGACGGGCCACATCCTGGGCATGGCGGTGCCTCAAGTTGCGGTTCATAAAACCCTGGATGTCTTCAATAAGTGAGCAGCTTGAAGGCCCTCCGCCATCGCTTCCGGCTTGCGCGCTCTCCAATATCCTTGCGGAGAAGTCCCACGTAGCGGACGAGAGCAGACTGCTCACGACCAGATAGAGCAGCAGATTCTGGTCCGTTTATGCATCAGAGATATTGGGGCCACAAGTGACGCCACAATCCTGTGAGCTATGATGCAATATTCCTAGAGGCCGTCAGCAGCGCGCGCTCGATGCCCTTCATCACCCAGACGCTAACCGCCATGTGTAACATGCAAAAACTTAGGCGTGTCCACTGGATCATGGCGTCATCATTATAAAGATCTACAACGGCCTTCACGGCATCGAAATCAATTTTTGCCTGTGTATATTCAACGTCACCCGAGGGCTTCGCGACCTTCGCGCGTATTTCACAGGCTTCAGACACAAGCCTTTGCCCGAAGGTGTTGATCTCGTCTTGCGACAAGCCGGACAGCGCCACGGGAGGCTTATTGTAGACCCACTGCGCCGCCGCCCAAGAGAATGGCACCACCGGAGCACAGAACATCACCACGAGGACAACAAAAAGCACGCGCCGATTGTTACAACTTGATCACCAGAACATCCCCATCACTGCCCATCTGGTCCACTATTAACTCCAGCCAGGGATGTCGACCTTCCACCGGACCGCCGCCAAAGGGCGGAAATGCCGGAGGGTTCTCCGGCAGCTTTCATTCCCATGGTTTGCGGCGGCTGGATTGGCTGACTTTGATGCAGATCGAAATTGTGGTTGTTGGTTTCGTGTCCGCTGCCGTTTCTTCATCGCCTGGTCACTTGCAGATCGCTGTCCACGTCACGTCCAAGCCAGACTTCAGGAACGTCAGAAAGTTACAGCTAGCGTGCGCACCTCCGAACCTCTTCCTCGTCGCATCAATAGAAGCTGACACCACCGACGCATAGGTCCGGATTGAATTTCCGACCGATTGCCACAATACCCAATCGGCGCAGACGCGCGGTACTAAGTGAAACCTGGGTACGATGGGGAACAAAATCGACAAACGGAACCTGCAGAGTACTCCAAGTCTCACGCGCCACGAAACTCGCGCGGTAGGACTGCCAAGGCCGCGCAAGGTCTGATGTTCGTAGATGAAGGCCATAGGCCTCTCCATCTCCGAGAAATTCGATCGCAATTCCCCGGAATGCAGATGCATCGACTGTGCCTCCATCAGACGCGAGGTCGAGTGCGATTTGGAGGAAGCCTCCGTTGTTTTCAAGGCTGACGGAGCCCTGCATCCGGATTGCGCGGCGACCTGACACAACTGCTGACGTCATGTGCCCTGATGACATGCCGCCCATGACCGTGTCCGACATCAGCTGCCAGCGAGTGCCGATGGCAGATTCAGGGAACGGTCTCGAAAGGTCATCGATGATCGTCGATGGAGAGGTCATTGATCCGGCTCAGCGTGGGTTTTGCATCAAGTCCACCATAGGGCACCTTCGCAGAAGAATATCAGCCTAGACACAACAATATCATTCAAGAAAGCGTCTATGGCGGATTCGACTTGGTCAGGCATTTTGGAAGACGGGACATGTCGAACAGCGGGCGTCTGGTCGCGGCAACATTCACCCCGATACAGAATAGCCACCATCGATGGGTAGCGCGATCCCAGTGATGAAGTCTGACGCCGCACTGGCGAGAAAAACAGCTACACCCTCGAAATCCTCTGCCCGCCCCCAACGCTTTGCCGGCGTACGCGCCAGT
>JBEIDW010000001.1:0-116734 GCA_040383265.1 Hyphomicrobiales bacterium | reverse complement strand
GGTAAATAAACAGGTAATAGGCATGATTTTCAATGACATATAAAATTTAAAAACGAATAAATAGCTATGATATAATCAACCAATAAGAGTAGATAAAAACTGTTTAAATCGTTTAATCATGATCAAATGGTTTACACCTAGGGTAATACAACGGTGCAATCGAGTGCATGAGGGATGCAAGCTTAGTTAGATCGAAAATAATTGTTGCACGTTTTACGGGAATAAATTACAGAATTTGCATAGAGCAAAAAGCAGAAACAACCTTTGCAGGAGATTGATGAGCCATGAACAATCAATTCGCGGACAATTTCTCATTGAGGTCAGAGGGACATTATGCACCTCAGGATGGGTTTCTGTTCATTGGTGAACTGGCCAAGTTGACCGGATCTGACCCGAAAACCATTCGTTTCTATGAGCGTGGCGAACTCCTTTCGCCGCCCCGCCATGGCCGCTTCCGCACCTATCTGGCGAGTGATGTGCGCCGCTTGCGGAATGTGCTCACCTTGCGCCGGTTGGGCGTTCCAATTGCGCAGATCCGCGGCATTCTTGATGTATTGGGTGCGGATGAGGATGTGTTGGAGAGCGCCAAGGCCGTGAGCCTTCTGAAGCAACATCTCGACATGCTAAAGTCGCGGCAGGATGAGCTGAACCAGCAGATCGAGAAGACCAACCTCGCGCTGCATAGCCTCGTTGCATGATAAAGCCCCGGCTTCGGGCCGGAGGTCTCAGTCCTGATATGGGTTCTGCCTATACGATTCCGGCTGATGAACCTGCCGCGATCGGCCGCTCCTTCGACTTCTCTCCCCGGTAACCGCTCTTGCGGTAGAGGTTAATGGGGTCGATGGCACCGCCCAGCCTTCTTCTCGCCTCCGCCAAAATCGGAGACACATCGGTAATGAAGGCCTTCTTCACCAGACGGTGACCCAGCAATACGTCGCTCTCTGCCTGCGCCACCTCCAGTCCCTCTCGATCGACCAGAGTCGCCTGAACATAGGCGCGCTGTATCTCCATCGCTGAGACCATCAGGCTCTCGATCGGGTCCGTCACATTGTGCGATTGATCGATCATGTATGCGGGATTGAAGCCATCAGCCTTACGCAGCTCCGCATCCACCAATTCATTGAACACCAGAAACAGGCGGAAGGGATCGATTGAGCCCGAATCAAGATCATCATCCCCATATTTCGAATCATTGAAATGAAAGCCGGCAAGCTTCTTCGCCCGAATCAGCCGCGCAACGATCTGTTCTATGTTGGTATTAGGCGCGTGGTGACCGAGATCGACAAGGCAGCGGGCCTTCGGACCAAGCTCTAATGCCGCCATGAAGCTCGAACCCCAGTCCGATATCACTGTCGAATAGAAGGCAGGCTCGTAAAGCTTGTGTTCGAGGAAAAGTAACCAGTCCTTCGGCAGCGCGTCGTAAATCACCTTCAGTGATTCGACATATCGGTCAAAAGCCGCGTTCAGATTGGCTTGACCCGGAAAGTTTGACCCATCCGCAATCCACACGGTCAGCGCGGTTGAGCCCAACTGCCTGCCGATCTCGATGCATTCGAGATTGTGTTCAACCGCCTGTTCCCGCGTCGGCTTGTCGGCATGAGTCAGAGAACCAAATTTATAAGACAGGCGCTGGCCCTTTTGGTCCTGGAACGTGTTGGAGTTCACCGCATCGAAACCAAGGCCATGGGAAGCGGCTTCTTGCCGCAAAGCGCGATAGTCCTGAACCTTGTCCCACGGAAAATGTGGTGAGACCTTGGGCGTAGCGCGAGTCAGCTGGTTGATGACGCCGCAGTCTTCGAGCTTATCATGGATATTGCGCGGTTCTCCAGGGCCTGGAAAGCGCGCAAACCGCGTGCCACCCGTCCCAACACCCCAGGTCGGCACGGCAACAGAAAAAGCCATGGCGCGCTCAGTCACCGTCTCGATATCTATGCCCTGCCGTCCGAGCTGACGGCTCAAACAGCTGAAGTCCTCCGCAAGGCTGCCTGTCAGCCGACCATTCTCAGCAGCGATGAAATCAGCTGAAATCGCAAAGTTCATGGCTTACCTCGAGAAAGATCCAGCATTACCGGCGTCAACATTCAGAAAATTACCGGTGGACTTGTTGGAAACGTCGGATGCGAAGAAGTAGACGCCCTCCGCGATATCCTCCGGATAGACCGACCGCTGCAGAAGCGAGCGCTTACGGTAGTGCTCCTCCAGTTCCTCCTCGGTAATCTTGAGCGAGGCCGCGCGTTGCTGCCGCCAAGGCCCCTGCCAGATCTTGGAGCCACGCAGCACGGCATCCGGATTAACGACATTCACACGGATGCCGAAGGGTGCGCCTTCCAGCGCCAAGCAGCGCGCGAGATGAAGCTCCGAGGCCTTCACTGCACAATAGGCAGAAGCGCCGGGTGACGCCGCAACAGCATTCTTGGAGCAGATGAACACCATCGAGCCGCCCAGGCCCTGCCGCTTCAGAAGCTTGTAGCCCTCTCGGCCGACAAGGAAATAGCCCGTACCCATCACGATCTGGTTCTTGTTCCACAGATCAAGTGTCGTATCCTCAACGGATGCTGAAATGGTAATGCCGGCATTGTTGACTACGATGTCCACGCCGCCAAAGGCGAGAGCCGTTTCCTCCATTGCAACGATCACGGCAGCTTCAGATGTCACATCCATCTTCACACCGCGAACATTGTCCTTGCCATAGGTCTTGGCAAAACCTGCGGTCACTTCATCCAGTGAGGCCTGGTCTATGTCAGCCAGAACGACACAGGCCCCCTCCGAAAGCATCTTCGAGGCGATTGCAGATCCGATACCGCCAGCCCCTCCCGTCACGAACGCCACACGGCCTGCGAGGCTCTTGGGCTTTGGCATGCGGGAAAGCTTTGCTTCTTCCAACAGCCAGTATTCAATATTGAAGGCTTCCTGTTCAGGCAGGCCCCTGTAAGCTGAAACGCCGGAGGCGCCACGCATCACGTTGATGGCGTTGACATAGAATTCCGCTGCGATACGAGCAGTCGCCTTGTCCTTGGCGAAGGACAACATGCCAACTCGAGGCACGAGGTAAATGACCGCATTCGGGTCTCGCAGTTTGGGAGAATCGGGATGCTTGCAGCGTTCATAATAGGCCTCGTAATCGGCGCGGTAGGCATCGATCAGACTGTCGAGCGCCGTCCCATCAGCATCATGCGGCACAATCAGCGGGCGGATCTTGGTACGCAGGAAGTGGTCGGGACAGGAGGTACCAAGCGGCGCTAACGCCTCAAGCATATGTGAGTTCACAAACTCCATGACTTCCGGTGAATCGACGAAGTGGCCAATCTTCCGCTCATGCTTTGAAATGCGGCCGCGAATTTCAGGAAGCAGGCGCAGCGCCACAGCGCGGCGTTCCGCATCGGAGAGCGCCTCGACCTTTGCACCTTTGAAGGCGGGTTTCTCGCGCGTTTGCTCCAGCCAGACGGCAGCCTTGTTGATGATGCGGAGCGTCGTATCGTAGCACTCTTTTGCAGTGTGGCCCCAGGTGAAAAGGCCATGGCTTCCCAGAACCACGCCCACGAACTGCGGATTTTTCTTTGCCATCTCACCAAGCTTGATGCCGAGATCGATGCCTGGGCGCTGCCATGGCAGATAGCCCATCTCCTCGCCGAAGATCTCTCTGGTAAGTTTTTCGGAATCTGCCGAAGCGGCAATGGCGATCACGGCGTCGGAATGCACATGGTCCACATGCGGGTAGGGCACATAGCCATGGAGGCAGGTGTCGATTGAGGGCGCGCGCGGGTTGAGGTCAAAAATGCAATGGTTCAGCGCATGCACCATCGCATCTTCTTGATCCAGGCTTTTGTAGAGCCCCTTGAGCGATTCGAGCTTATCCATGTAGAGCGTGGCGAAGCCGTCGAGTTTCATGGAGCCGATGTCGCCGCCGGAGCCCTTTACCCACAGCACGGTGGCGGGCTGGCCTGTCAGCGGATCCTGCGCCTGAACCTTGGCGGACGTATTGCCGCCGCCGAAATTGGTAACGCGCAAATCCGCGCCCAGAAGGTTGGAGCGATAAAGCAGGAGGCCCGGCTCATCAAGATTGGCGGCCTTTGCGTCATTCCACAGGGATGGAACGGTTACGGAATTGCTCATGAGACTCTCGCTTTCAGATAATAAGAAGCGCGCCGGAGCGATCCGGCGCGCCTGCTGTTGGCTTGTTTAGAAGTCAAACTGGCCGATGTTGTCCTTGTTGAAGACATACGGTGCGCCGAGCAGGATTTCCGAGCCATTGATGACCTGGAGATCGCCCAGCTTGCCAGCCTTCACCGAGGTTGCGCCTGGCTGCAGTGTGCCGTCCGCAACGGAACGGAGTACCATCATCGCGGCATAGCCAAGGTCTACCGGGTTCCACAGTACGACAGACTTCACGCAGCCCTTCTCAACATAAGGCTTCATGGCGTTGGGCGTGGCAAGGCCAACCACGGCGATCGAGCCGCACTTGTTGGCTTGCGTCACGGCTTCCGCGGAAGCGGGTGTTGCAACCGAAGTCATGCCGAAGATGCCCTTGAGGTCATCGCCATACTTGTTGATCAGCGTGGTAGCCTGGTTGAAGGACAGGTTGTTGTCTTCCTGCGCTTCTACAGTCTCCAGCCACTTCAGCTTCGGATGGCACTTTTCCGCATAAGCGGCCATTTCGGCAATCCAGCGCGCCTGGTTCGGCGTGGTGAAGGTGGAGGTCACGATGGCAACGCCACCCTCGCCGCCCACTTCAGCGGCCATGGAGTCGACCAGCGACTTGGCGATGCCGTTGAACTCTGCCTGGTTCACGAACCACTGGCGGGCATCGGGCGTGGAGTTGGCATCATAGCCCACCACGTTGATCCCCTTTTCCAGCGCCTTCTTCAGCACCGGCGCAATGGCCACCGGATCGTTGGCGGCAAACAGGATGCCGTCCACGCCGCTCGTGATGTAGTTATCGATGAAGGTGATCTGTTCATCGATGTTGGCCTTGGTCGGGCCGTCGGTCTTGGCGTCGACATTGCCAAGTTCAGCTGCCGCATCGGCAATACCCTTTGAGGTGGCATTGAAATAGCCGATGCCGATCAGTTTCGGCACATCGACGACAGTGATCTTCTTGCCGTTGCGATCGGGCGCATTGGTCGGCACACCGCCATCATAGGGCTTTGCGGCTGCTGCTGCGGGCGTCGCGTCGCAGGACAGCGGATTCGTCGGTTGGTCATCGCCGCCCGTCCAGGCGGAGGCTGCAAGCGCCGAGCCGCTCATGAGGCCAAACCCCACAATTGCGGCGAGCGTCAGTTTCTTCATGTCGCACACTCCCATCTGTTCGTCTTCGCGCCCACAGGCGGGTGAGCTTGGCGAAGACACCTCCCTTGTTCAGCCGCCTCTGTTCCTGTCGAACAGCGCACCCACCAGGATCGCGCCGATCAAAACCAATCCAATGACGACAATGGTGCCGTCACCCTTCACGCCCGAAAGCGCCAACCCGTTCTTCAGCGCCTGGATCAGCACCAGTCCCAGCACCGTACCGATGATGGTGCCGCGTCCGCCGAAAATGGATGTACCACCCAGCACAACGCCGGTGATCACGTCGAGTTCAAGGCCTGTCCCCATGTCCGAGCGCGTCGTCGTCACGCGCGAGACGAAGATCACTGCCGCCAGGGCTGAGCAGAAGCCCGCTGCCGTATAAATCCAGAGCTTGGTGGAATTGACGCGGATGCCGGAAAAGCGCGCTGCCGTCTCATTGGCGCCAATTGCATAGGTGGCGCGCCCAAATGGCGTAAGCCCCAGAATCACACCGCTGATCACAACCGCGATGCCGAGCAGCCAAAGCTGGAAGGGAACACCCAGGATTTCACCCTGACCAAAGAAGAAGAACCATTCTGGGTAGCCGCGCACAGAACGCGCCTCGCTGATCCCTTCGGCCAGCCCGCGGTAGAGCGCGAGTGTCGCCAGCGTTGCAATCAACGGCGGCACGTTGAAACGCGTGATGATGAAACCGTTGATCCAGCCCGCGAAGGTGCCGCAGATGACCGCCAGCAGAATGGCGGCTGGAAGCGGCAGCCCGAGGTTTTTCCAGAACACACCGAGGAGAATGGCCGTGAGGCCGAGGATCGAGCCCACTGACAGGTCGATGCCGCCGGTCACGATCACGAAGGTCATGGCGAGCGCCACAAGGCCCACTTCCGCCATCAGTCGTCCCTGGTTCAGCAGGTTCTCGGGCGTGAAAAACTTGTCGGACATAGAAGCGAGCACGGCCAGCGCAATGATGGTCAGTACCGCTAGTATGGTCTCGTGGCGCAGCAGTCTCGCGGCAGTCATGTTGCCCTCCGGCGCCGGGCCATGTCGGCGAGAACCGTGGCGAGGATCATCAGTCCCAGGACTGCGCGCAGCCAGTATGCCGACACATTAAGGAATATCAACGCCGAGCCGATACAGGCAAAGAGAATGGCTGCAAGCGTGGACCCGATCACCGTTCCGGTTCCGCCGAGGATTGATACGCCGCCAATGACAGAAGCCGTGATGACGGTGAGTTCCAAGTTTGGCGGCACGGTGGACTGGATCACCTGCAACTGTGTTGCAAACAGGATGCCGGCAATGCCGGCAAATAGGCCATGTAGTGCGAAGACTCCAACGACCGTGCGCTCCGGGTTTATGCCTGCCGCGCGTGCGGCCTCTATGTTGCCGCCGACGGCGTAAATGGCGCGGCCAAAATCGGTGTAGCGCATGAAAAGAGCCGCGATGATTGTCAATGCCACCATGAAATAGACGGCCGATGGGATACCGAAAGGCCTCATCTGTGCGATCATGAACTCAGGTGGCATGTTGGTGATCCATTTACCTGCGGTAATGCTGATGAGACCGCCCTTCAGGATCGACAGCATCCCCAGTGTGACCACGATGGATGGAATTCGCGTATATGCGACCAGCGCCCCCACTCCAGCGTTGACGGCGACGGCAAAAAGGATCGGCACTGTCCAGGCCATCCAGATCGGATAGCCATTGACCGCGAGCGTACCGGCGATGGTGGCAATGACGCCAATCAGCGCACCTACAGATACGTCGATATGGCCTGCAATAATGATCATCGACATGCCAATGGCGGCAATGGCGATATAGGCATTGCCCGCGAAGATCGAATTGATGTTGGTGTTGGAAAGGAAGCGCGGGTTGATGGCGCCCACCACCACGAAGAGCGCAACAATTGACAGCAGCACAACGATTTCCTGGCCATAGCCGCTCAAGAAGCGCTGCAGATTGGTGCGGCCGGGTGAAGCAGCGATGGCCATCATGCTGCCTGTTCCTTGTTGTAACTCTTGGTCATGACGGTGCCCACCGCTTCCGCTGTCGCATCGGGCTTGCCAAATGTGGCTACGATACGGCCTGAATTCATCACAAGCACACGGTCGCTCATGCCGAGAACTTCGGGCAATTCGCTCGAAATCATCAGGATGGCCATGCCCTCACCCGCCAGTTTGCGCATCAGCAGGTGTATCTCTGCCTTTGCGCCAACGTCGATGCCACGCGTCGGTTCGTCCATAATCAGAATACGCGGATTGGTGGCCAGCCATTTGCCGAGCACCACCTTCTGCTGATTGCCACCGGAAAGCTGGCGCACAGGCTGCTCCGGCCCGCGCGCCCTGATGCCGAAGCGGGCAATTGCGCCCCTTGCTTCCGCCGTCACCCGCGCCACGTCCACCAGGAAACCGCGTGTCAGCCGCTTCAGATTGGCGAGCGCGATGTTGTCTTCGATCGTCTGAGTACGGATGAGGCCCTGGTGGCCACGGTCCTCCGGCACATAGGCAATGCCTAGGTCACGCGCGGCTTCTGGGCTTTCTATCGCTACGGGTTTTCCATCGATCAGGATTTTGCCTTCGGTGGCAGGCGTGATGCCGAATATGGTGAGAGCTGTTTCAGTGCGGCCTGAGCCCACAAGCCCAGCAAGGCCCAGGATTTCGCCACGCCGCAGCTTCAGCGAAATGCCGCGCACCACATTGCGGTAGGATACGCTTTGCAATTCGAGGATGATATCTCCGTCTTCGCCCTGCTTGGGCGGATAGAGCCGGTCAATGGAACGGCCCACCATCATCGAAACCAGTTGCGTTTCGTCGACTTCGGACACCAGCTTGGTCGCCACATGCTTGCCATCGCGCAGCACCGTCACGCGGTGGGCGAGGGCGAAGATTTCCGGCATGCGGTGGCTCACATAGACAATCGCCACGCCGCGCGCGCAAAGGTTCCGCACGATCGCCATCAGGCGTTGCACGTCGGCCTCCGCCAGCGCCGCCGTCGGTTCATCCATGATCAGCACGCGCGCATCTTGCGCAAGGGCCCGCGCAATCTCGATACGCTGGCGGTTGCCGACGGACAGTGCCGAAACCTTTTGATCGATATCCATGTCATGGCTGTCGAGGGAGTCGAGCAGTTCGCGCGCCCGCCGCCGCATCGTCTGCCAGTCGATGGCGCCAAGCGAGGTCTTGGGCGTCTGGCCGAGGAAGATGTTCTCGGCCACTGTGAGTTCCGGGAACAGCAGCAATTCCTGGTGAACCGTGGCAATACCCGCTGCATGGGCATCCTTCGGTGACGCGAATTTGATAGGTTTGCCGTTGACGAGGATCTCGCCCTCATCCGGCTGATGAAGTCCGGCCATGATTTTGATGAGCGTTGATTTGCCAGCGCCATTCTCGCCCATCAGGGCATGCACTTCGCCCGGGCGCATATCGAAGCTGACCTTGCTCAGCACCGTGATGCCGGCAAAGGACTTAGATACCCCGCGCAACTCGATGGGCAGGCTTTCACCCTGTGACGCTGAGTCATCTTCCGTGCCGGATCGCATGTATCACGCTTCCCATTCCATGCCTGCGGATCATATTTACAGCCCACAAGCGGTGAGCAATAATAAACATCTGTGATTAAAAAGCGTCAAGTGAGTTAGTTCGTGAGTTTTGGTGATTTTTGCAGTGCACAAGTGATCAAATTTGCTCACTGCCAGGGGTGCAGAATGACTGAAGCCGAACGTCACAAGCTGATGCTGGATGTGCTGAAGGACCGTCCCTTCGCCTCTGTCCGTGATCTTCAGGGCGTCCTTGATGCCTCTCCGGCTACGATCCGGCGTGATATCGCCAAGCTGTCTGCTACCGGCGCTGTCCGAAAGGTCTTTGGTGGAATCGCCACGGCGGACTCCGCCGGCCCGCTGGACAGGGTGGCGGCCCGTCCATTTACCGAAAATCAGATGCTGGGGGTCGCCGCCAAGAAGGCGATTGCGCAGGAAGCGGCCGCAATCGTGCGGGAAGGTGATGCCCTGATCATCCATGGCGGTTCAACCTGCTATCTCTTCGCCATGCTGCTCGCTAACCGGAACGTGCGGATCTACACCAACTCCATGCCGCTTGCGGCCACGCTTTGGCAGAATGGAACCTGCCACCTTACGCTCTCTGGCGGGGATCTCTACCGGGAGCCCGGCATCGTCTTTTCACCTGAGGCGGGGCCACCGGAGTTCTACGCGTCCAAGTTCTTTCTCGGCGCTCAGGCGATCTCACCAGCTGGCATGCACGAATCGCACCCGCTCGTGGTGCGCGAAACAGAACTTCTGCTCCAGCGCGCCGACGAGGTGGTGGTGCTTGCGGACAGCCGCAAATTCGGGGTGCGTGCCCGCTATCCCATCATGCCCCTGTCCCGCATTGGTACGCTCATCACCGATGATGGCCTGACGGACATCAATCATAAGATGCTGATTGATGCCGGCATACGCGTGATCATCGCCAAACCTATGGCGGATATTTCGTGAGCTCCGCCAAAACTTAGCCCGGATTGGGCCTATAAGCCCGGGTCATGCTGAGATTTACCACATTTGCCGCCGCGCTCATTGCCCTGTTTGTCAGTCCCGCTGACGGCCAGTCCCTGAACACCAGCCAGTTCAAGATCGAGTGGCAGGTTGCGAACCGATTCCGTCTGTTCAATGACACCACCTTCTTCAAGATGCATGAGTCGGCGTGGCGTCAGTATCTTCTTTACGTCGATCAGCAGGATATGGCGTCGAACGAACGGGATTCCTACGTAGCGCGCACCTCTATCCTTGGCTCTGAGCATGTGTTGAATGATCGCTACATAGCCTTTAGCAATATTCTGAGGGATAATTTTGATTGGCGTGGCTGGGCCGCGAAGGGCCAGGACTCGCTGTGCTATGACTTCAAAAAGCGGACGCATTCCGCCTGCGGCGGCATCGATGCCTACGTCACACCCCACTCCCACGCCATCGAATTGTGGATTGCGGGCCAGGGTGTCACTGTTCCCGCCACAGCTATTTGCGAATGGCGGATTGATGGAACGCTCGTCGCTGAAACCTCATGTGCCGAACGCGTCAGCGGACCGGGTGTTGAACTCCCATATCCGGGCGGCGCGGAGATTTCCGTCAATATCGTCGGAGAAGCACCCATCATTGCGGAGGCCCGCGTCAAGGATCTGCTCATTGCCGGCATGGGAGACAGTTTTGCATCGGGCGAAGGGAACCCTAACGAGCCTGTTGCCTTCGCCGAGCATCGACGCTTCCGCAATATGTATCCTGAGCGCAAGCAGAACAATGCCGGTGGCGGCGCCGTCTGGACAGATGAACTCTGTCATCGTTCGCTCTACGGGCAGCAGCTACGCGCCGCCCTCCAAATCGCTGTTGAAAATCCTCAGGCCGCAGTCACATTTCTCGACTACTCCTGCTCCGGCGCTAGCATTGATGACGGCATTCTTGGTCCACAGACCTATGTTGAGCGCGTTGCCAGCGGCGATCCAAATTCGCAGCTTGCCGCGCGCCCCGTATCAGGTGGCGAGAAAGACTCGCAACTCTATCGCCTGATGCGTGAACTCTGCATCGAGAAGCTAGACATGCGCCGTGGTATTCCCACGTGCCCCGGCAACAAGTTCCGCCGATCCATCGACTTCCTGTTCCTCTCGGTGGGTGGAAATGACATTGGATTTTCCAACATCGTTGCCTGGGCTTCGCTGCGGGACTCGGCTTCCGCAACCATCGCGTCGTTTTTTGGCGCCACGGTGAGTGCCAAGGAATTCTCCCGCCGCATGCAGGATGTCCTGCCTGACGCCTATGCGCGCCTGTCATCGGTGCTCGCGTCGACGCTTCCCGTCAACTCCGCAACAGATGGAGTATTTGATCCATCCCGCATTGTTCTCACCGCTTATCCCGATCTCGTAACAAATGAAGCTGGAGAAATCTGTGAGGCGGCACCGCGTGAAGGCGATGACGAAGACCGCTATGCCGCAAACCAGTCGCTCGACATGTTCTCGTCATGGCTCACCGCGCGCCAAGCCCGCCTCAAGGCGGTGCGAGAGCAGTTCGCCGTCCTCCACAAGCGCATGCGCGATCTAGCTGGAGACCATGGCTGGACCTTTGCCGGCCATGTCTATGCCGACCGTATGTTCGAAGGCCATGGTTTCTGTGCCCGCAATCTCCGGCGGGTGGAAGATCCGGCCGAGCAGCTGATGATCCCCTGTTACGGCTCCGCAGAACGTGACACCCAGAGTTGCCAGGCGAGCTTCTCCGGCAAGGAGGGAACATGGCGGCCCTACAATCCGGCCACTCAGAATTATCCTTATGCGCTGCGCCAGCGCTGGGTGAGAACGTTCAACGACGCTTATATGGTGGTGAATCAGAAGGTGCGTGACCGATTTGGCAAGATTGACGAAAAAGCCTCGGCCGCCGTCTTCTCCGAAACCACCGGTGCGCTCCATCCGTCAGCCGAAGGTCACGCCGCCATGGCCGATGGCCTCATGCTGACGCTGCGCCCCGTCCTCTACGAAATGCTGTATGGAGATCACTGAAGAGGGCCGCAGGCCTTAAGCGAGTGCCCGTTCACCGTCGACTGGGAGAAATTGGAGCGGGCGAGGCGAATCGAACGCCCGACCCTAACCTTGGCAAGGTTATGCTCTACCCCTGAGCTACGCCCGCTTCCATGGCCAGACCGGCGAGAGCCGGTGGGTGAGCGGCTTATTGCCTAACTCGCCGGCAAATGCAAGAAGAAGATCATCTCATCGATTTGGAAGGATATTCGGCCGCCATGACTGCGACCCGTGACGATCTGTTTGCCCGCCTCAAGAGCCTTGGAATCGAAACGAAAACCAAGGATCACGCCCCCGTTTATACGGTGGAGGAGGCTCAGGCGCTGCGGGGTGAAATCTCCGGCGGGCACTGCAAGAACCTGTTTCTCAAGGATGATAAGGGCCAAATCTGGCTCATTGTCTGCCTCGAGGAGTCGCAGATTGACCTAAAGGCAGCGCCCGCGAAGATTGGCTCACGTCGGCTGTCCTTCGGCAAGCCGGAGCTTCTCAAGGAGGTTTTGGGGGTGGAGCCCGGCTCTGTGACCCCTTTCGGCCTGATAAACGATACAGAAAAGCGCGTGAACGTTGTGCTAGATGCCGCGATGATGGCGCATGAGCATGTGAACTATCACCCGCTCGAGAATACCGCGACGACCACCATCCGATCATCGGATCTTGTTGTCTTCATCAGGTCGTTAGGCCATGAGCCAAGGGTCGTCCCCGTCGCCTGAGCGCGCCAGACTGCCCCCGCATTGAAAAGAAGCGCCATTTGCTCCATCTAAGGGGCAAGTAAAGTTTGAGGAACACCCCCATGAGCATCATTCTCGGTGACCAGCCGCCCGGTCAGGTGCCACAGTCCGCTGGCGATCTCATCAAGGACTCCAACACCCAGAACTTCATGGCGGATGTGATCGAACCCTCACGCCAGATGCCCGTCATCGTCGATTTCTGGGCGCCGTGGTGCGGCCCCTGCAAGCAACTCGGGCCTGCGCTGGAGAAGGTGGTGCGCCAGGCCAATGGCAAGGTGCGCATGGTGAAGATCAACGTGGACGAGAACCAGCAACTCGCCCAGCAGATGCGTATCCAGTCCATTCCTGCCGTCTACGCCTTCGTCAATGGCCAGCCGGTTGATGGCTTCATGGGGGCACTTCCCGAAAGCCAGTTGAAGCAGTTCGTGGACCGCCTTGGCGGCCAGGGCAGCATGGCGGAGGAGATCGAGGCAGCCGTGGCCGAAGGCCGCGCGGCCCTGGACCAGCAGGATTACCAGATGGCCCAGCAGATATTCGCCCAGGTCCTCCAATTGGACAGGGAACATGCGGGCGCCATTGCGGGTCTGGTCCGTTGCCTTATCGCGGCGGGCGATCTTGAGAATGCCAAGGCCACGCTGGCTCTGGTTCCGCCCGCCAAAGCGGATGATCCGGAGGTTCTCAGCGTCAAGGCCGCGCTTGAGCTTGCGTTGAACCCGGTGGATGTGTCCGAGATCGGCACACTCAAGGCGCAGGTTGAGAAGAACCCGGATGATTACCAGGCCCGTCTCGACCTCGCGGTTCTGCTCAATGGCGCCGGCGAGCGCGCCGAGGCAACCGATCATCTGATTTATATTATCAAGAAGATGCGTGGCTGGAATGATGAGGCGGCGCGCAAGCAGTTGGTGAAGTTCTTCGAGGCGTGGGGCCCCAAGGATGACTTCACCCTCGCAGGCCGCCGCAAGCTTTCTTCCGTGCTGTTCTCGTAAGAAGGAAGGCGATGGGCTTCGTTGACCGATACCGCAGGCCGGAGGATTTGCCGCAGCGCATTGCGGTGTTTCCGCTGTCGGGCGCGTTGTTGCTGCCACGGGCCGATTTGCCCCTCAACATCTTCGAGCCGCGCTATCTTGCGATGGTTGATGACGCCATGGCCGGAAACCGCCTCATTGGCATGATCCAGCCGGTGGCGGCGGAGGACGCGGAAGATGTGCCCTCGCTCATGAAGGTAGGCTGCGTGGGGCGGATCACGGCTTACGCGGAAACCCCAGACAACCGCATCATGGTCACGCTCACTGGCGTGACCCGCTTCCAGATCATCGAGGAGCTTGAAGCGGATACGTCATACCGGCAGGTGATCGCCAATTATCATCCCTTTGCAGCTGATCTTGTGCTCGACGCGGGAGCGGCCGAGGTAAACAGGCCCGCTTTGCTAAAAGCGTTCCGTGATTACCTCAGCGCCAACAATATGAGTGCCGACTGGAGTGAGGTTGATACCGCGCCAACCGAGATTCTCGTCAACACGCTGTCGCTGCTGGCGCCCTATCCGCCCGAGGAAAAGCAGGCCTTGCTCGAAGCGCCGGATCTCAAGACGCGGGCCGACGTTCTGGTCGCACTCACCGAGATGGCGCTCTCCCGTATGTCCTCTGGCAGCAAGACACGCCTTCAGTAGGAATGAATGATGGCAGATGTCCGCACCGATCCGCGCCTTCTCGAACTTCTTGTCTGCCCTGTCACAAAGATGCGCCTGCAATATGATGCGGAGCGGCAGGAATTGATCTCGAAAGCCGCCGGCCTTGCCTATCCGATCCGCGATGGCATACCCATCATGCTTGCTGAAGAAGCCCGCGAGATTAACCGTGAATGATCCGTGGCCGGAGGAGTTGCGCCTTGCCAATGGCGGCCGTGAGCTCCATGTGAAATTCGACACAGGCGAGGCGGTGTCGCTCTCTGCCGAATATCTCCGCGTCGAAAGCCCGAGTGCGGAAGTGAAGGGCCATGGCCCGGGGCAGGAGCAGCTTGTCTGGGGAAAACGCAATGTGAAGATCGTGCGGCTCGAACCTGTGGGCAGCTACGCCGTGCGCATCATCTTCGATGACGGGCACAGCACTGGCCTCTACACATGGCCCTATCTCCTCAAGCTCGGCCGCGAACATTGCAATCTTTGGCAGGGCGACCTCGCCAAGCTCGGTGCGGCAGGCTTCTCGCGCGGCTAAACTTTTTCGCCGCGCAACAGCTTTGGCAGATCGCCGGAGATGCCAGCCGCTTCCGTCACGAAGATGGATTTGAGCGGAGCGATGCGATTCACCGCCATCAGGCCAGCGCGCCGCAGCAGTGTCAGCACCGGGTTTGTATTGGCGAAGAGGCGGTTCATGCCGTCCATTGCAGCGCCCGTCGCGACCGTGTCGAAGCGCCGCCATTGGGTGTAGCGGTCAAGTACGGCTTCACTGCCGATGTCGAGGCCGAGACCTGCCGCGTCATGTACGCATTGCGCCAGCGCTGCCACATCGCGGAGACCCAGATTGAAGCCAAGGCCCGCCAGCGGGTGCAGCACATGCGCGGCATCGCCCACCAGGGCAAGCCGCGGTGCCGTGAAGGTTTCCGCCACATACATCGCAAGCGGATAGCCGTGCCGCCCGGAGATGATTTTCACCTCTCCCAGATGGGTGCCGAAGCGCAGCTTTAACTCGTCCTCAAATTCCTCTGGCGGAAGTGCCAGCATGCGCTCTGCGGCATCCGTTCGCTCCGACCACACGAGAGAGGAGCGGTTGCCGGGAAGCGGCAAAATGGCGAAGGGACCGGAGGGCGTGAAATGCTCTTCCGCCCGGCCATTATGCGGCAGTTCGTGTTCGACAGTGGCGACGAGTCCCATTTGGTCATAGGGCCAGCCGACCAGTTTGATGCCTGCCGCCTCGCGCGCCGGAGACTTCCGGCCATCGGCGGCCACGATGAGGGAGCCGCGGATCATCGTACCATCCGCCAGCGTCACGGCAGCAAGGCCCGGGCCGAAGTGATAGGCTTCCACCGGTTGGCCAACACAGAAGCGGATATTGGGCGATTGCTGCGCCTCTTTCAGCATGGCCCCATAGAGGTGGCGGTTCTCGATCATGTGGGAGGAGGGGCCACCCTTCATGTCATCCGCCCCGAATTGCAGCAAAACCGGGCGCGCCGCACCCGGTGTGGTGCTGTCCGTCACGATGATCTCGGCCATGGCTTGTGCTTCATGGGCCACCACCGGCCACACGCCCAGAGCCTCGAACATGCGCCGGGCCGCAGCGGTGATCGCGGACGCGCGGCCATCAAAGGCATTTGACGAGAAGTGGCGCGGGTCCTTGATGTCCACCACCACCACATCGAGGGGCCGTTTCACGTGGCGCCCCCCAAGGGCCAGGGCGGCGGCAAGGCCGTTCAGCGCGGCGCCGATGACAATGATGTCGTGTGGGCGGGATGTCAGATCTTGGGTCATGGTCTTCCTTACGACCATTCCGGCCCGAAAGAACAGGCGGTGCTGCGTCGCGGATATAAAAGTCTAAAAATAAGGCAGATATAAACATCTGCCTATTTTATCCTCAGTCGAGGCCTGCTCCGTCTGAGTGACGATTCACAAAGCTGTTATATTTCAATAATTTAAAAAATGCCCACAACTGGCACGCTTCTTGTTTTGCACTGCACAGAACCAAAGGGGGTTTGTGCATGAAATTCGTGATCGCAATTATTAAGCCGTTCAAGCTCGAGGAGGTGCGCGAGGCGCTCGGTGCCCTGGGTATCCAGGGCATCACTGTCACCGAGGTGAAGGGTCATGGCCGCCAGCGCGGCCATACCGAGTTCTACCGCGGCGCCGAATACACTGTGAGCTTCGTTCCCAAAGTGAAGCTGGAACTCGCGGTGGATGAGCACATCGCCGACAAGGTGATCGAAACCATCCAGCTCGCTGGCCAGACCGGCCAGATTGGCGACGGGAAAATCTTCGTCCTGCCGCTTGAGCAAGCGGTGCGTATCCGGACCGGCGAAACCGGCGCAGGCGCGCTCTAATCAGCAATCATAGGGAAAGTCTTACCGATGGGAATTCTCAACTCACTGCGCCGAACGGCGCTTCTGCTTCCGGGGGCGCTGGCCTTCTTCGCAACGACGGCGCATGCGGCTGCCACAGTCAACAAGGGTGATACCACCTGGATGCTCGTCGCCACCGCATTTGTGGTGCTGATGACCATTCCCGGCCTTGCGCTGTTCTACGGCGGCCTGGTGCGAGCCAAGAACGTGCTCTCGATCCTGATGCAGGTAACAGTCATCTTCTCGCTTATCTCGATACTCTGGGTTGTCTACGGATACTCGCTGGCCTTCACCGGAAACCCCAGCGGCGCACTCAACCCCTTCATCGGTGGCTTCTCGAAGCTATTCCTTGCGGGCGTAACGCCAGCCTCCGAAGTTGGGACATTCTCGAAGGAGACCAATATCCCGGAGCTTGCCTTCGTCATTTTCCAGATGACCTTTGCCTGTATCACACCGGCCCTCATCATTGGCGCCTTCGCCGAGCGCATGAAGTTCTCGGCCGTGTTGCTGTTCATGGTGATCTGGTTCACCTTCGCCTATCTTCCCATGGCGCACATGGTTTGGTTCTGGGCCGGACCTGATGCCTACACCCTGTCGCCCGACAATCTGGCACTCGTCTCATCGATCGTGGGAGAGGAGAAGGCCAAACAGCTTCTCGATGCCCTCGCCGCTGCCACAACGCCCGACGCAAAAGCTGCCGTACTTGGCGAATATGGTGCCCTGGTGAACGCCACCAACGGCTACCTGTTCAATCTTGGCGCCATCGACTTTGCTGGCGGTACGGTTGTTCACATAAATGCGGGTGTCGCTGGTCTCGTCTGCGCCATCGTCCTCGGCAAGCGAGTTGGCTACGGGCGCGACCCGATCACGCCCCACAACCTGACTTTTGCGCTCACTGGTGCCGGCTTTCTTCTGTTTGGTTGGTATGGCTTCAATGCAGGCTCGAGCCTCGAGGCCAACGGCCTGACGGCACTAGTGATCCTCAACACCACGGTTGCGGCGGGTGCGGCAGCGTTGGCCTGGACCGCGGGTGAGTGGATCTTCCGCGGTCACGCCAGCCTGCTGGGCGCGGCCTCCGGCATGGTTGCTGGCCTCGTTGCCATTACACCTGCCTGCGGTTTCGTTGGTCCCGGAGCCGCGATCCTGATCGGCCTCGCCTCGGGCTTCCTCTGCCTCTGGGCGGTGATCGTCCTCAAGAACAAGATGGGCTATGATGACTCGCTCGACGTGTTCGGCGTGCATGGTGTCGGCGGTATCCTTGGCGCGTTGCTCACCGGCATTTTCGTCAATCCGGCCTTGGGCGGCATGGGCGTCTCTGACTATCTTGCGGCTGATACGAGTGTCGCTGTCGCGCCTTACGTGTTCAGCACCCAGTTCTACGCCCAGGCCATGGCAGTCGTCATTGCTATCATCTGGACCGTGGTGGTGAGTTACATCGCGCTGATGATCTGCAAGGCCACTGTGGGCCTTCGCGTCAACGAACAGCAGGAGCGCGAGGGCCTCGACCTCGTGGATCACGGCGAGCGCGCCTACAACTGAGGTCTCAGCATTTCCTTTTCAAGCATGGCCGGCGGGGCTTCACCCCGCCGGTTCGCTTTTTGCAGGTCTTAAACCCGGCCTTAACCACACGCCGCCAGAATGGCCTTAACGATTTGTTATGGCCGGAGGAGACCCTCCCCGGCGGAGGCATGTGATGGCGTATCAACCGTCCTTTGACACTGACGACAGCGCGGTCCCCGCAGCTGTCAGGCTGTTCTTCAAGCGTCGTCTTTATGAATTCACCGGCCTCGCGTTGTTCCTGGCGCTGATTGCCGTTTCATTGTCATTGGCCTCCTGGTCGGTGGATGATCCATCGCTCAACCACGCATTAGACAGGCAAGCCAGCAATTGGCTGGGCTACCCCGGCGCTGTGATTGCCGATGAGCTGATGCAGTTCTTCGGGTTGGGTGTTCTCCCCTTCCTCGCCATTCCCATCCGCTGGGCTGCGGGCTTTGTCTCGCATGAACCGCTCAGGCGGCCGCTGCGCTCCGTGCTTTGCTGGGTGCTCTGCGCCCTCAGTGCGAGTGCTGCCCTCGCGGCCATGCCGGTGCCGTCAAGCTGGTCACTCGTGTCCGGGCTTGGCGGCAATGCCGGGGATGTGTTGAACAACCTTCTCCTCATGCTGTTGAGTGCCGGGGTGACAGGCGGCCTTGCGGCGCTGGTTTCCGGCCTGCTGATGCTGATGGTTACGGCTTATTTTGGCCTCGGGGCGCTTGGCGTCCGTGCAACAGCGCCTGATCCCGATATTGCGGCGCCGCAGATGGTTCATGCGCCTGTGCCACAGGCACCCCGCCGCAAGCGGGCGCGCCACCTTGCCGGTTCGCTCACGCGTGCTTCTGCTGTTCTGGGTGGCCTGTGGCAGCGCTGGCGAGACATGCGCCGGACGGATAACGAATTCCGCGCGGCACCCGGTGAAGACGACATCATCCGCCGTCTTGCGCCGCAGACGGAGGCACCATCCCGCCGGGGTCGCGCCACCCCGTCCGCACGGATCGAGCCGGTCTTCACCGGCTCAGCGCGCCGTGCCGTGGACCTTCCCGCCGCGGTGGACGAGGAAGACGAGGAGCACGCAGAGTATCTTGAAGAAGAAAGCCCCGAGAGCGCTGCTGAAGAGTTCGAAAACCAATACGAGGATGAGGAGGATGCCGCGCCGCCACCCAAGGTGACGCGCACTCACAAGCCGCTGAAGCAGGGCAAGAAGCTGAAGAAGGACCTGCAGCCAGGCTTCTCCTTCGGCTCCGGCGAGGAACATGAATTGCCGCCGCTCACCCTGCTGGCGGAACCAAAGCGGGTGGGCAAGCCCGCTGAACTTTCCGACGAGGCACTCGAGCAGAACGCCCGCATGCTCGAAGGCGTGCTGGATGATTTTGGCGTCAAAGGCCAGATCCTCAAGGTGCGCCCCGGCCCGGTCGTGACGCTCTATGAACTAGAGCCAGCCCCCGGCATCAAGTCGTCCCGCGTCATCAGCCTGGCGGATGACATCGCCCGCTCGATGAGCGCCATTTCGGCGCGGGTCGCGGTGGTGCAGGGACGCAATGCCATCGGCATCGAGCTTCCCAACGCCAGGCGTGAAACTGTCTTCCTGCGCGAGATGCTGGGCTCCGAGACGTTCGAGAAATCGACGCTCAACCTCGCCATAGCACTCGGCAAGAACATTGGCGGCGAGCCGGTTTTTGCAGATCTCGCCCGCATGCCGCATTTGCTTATCGCAGGCACCACAGGGTCGGGCAAGTCCGTCGGTATCAACACCATGATCTTGTCGTTGCTCTACCGGCTGCCGCCGGAGCGCTGCAAGCTCATCATGATTGACCCGAAGATGCTGGAATTGTCCGTATACGAAGGAATTCCGCATCTTCTTGCGCCCGTCGTGACCGATCCGCGCAAAGCCGTTGTCGCGCTCAAATGGGCGGTGCGCGAGATGGAAGAGCGCTATCGCAAGATGTCCAAGGTTGGCGTTCGCAACATCGATGGTTACAACACGCGCATGAAGCAGGCCGCCGCCAAGGGTGAGGAATTCTCGCGCACCATACAGACCGGCTTCGACCCCGATACGGGAGAGCCGGTCTTCGAGAAGGAGGCAATGGACCTGGCGCCCATGCCCTATATCGTTGTCATCATCGATGAAATGGCCGACCTGA
This sequence comes from Hyphomicrobiales bacterium, assembly GCA_040383265.1. Classification (GTDB taxonomy): domain Bacteria; phylum Pseudomonadota; class Alphaproteobacteria; order Rhizobiales; family Aestuariivirgaceae; genus Aestuariivirga. Next base: position 96,462 of record JBEIDW010000001.1, on the reverse strand, counting down.
TGATGGTCGCCGGCAAGGACATTGAGGGGGCCGTGCAGCGCCTGGCGCAAATGGCCCGCGCTGCCGGCATCCATGTCGTCATGGCGACGCAGCGTCCGTCGGTCGATGTCATCACCGGTACCATCAAGGCCAATTTCCCCACCCGTATCTCCTTCCAGGTCACCTCCAAGATCGACAGCCGCACTATTCTGGGCGAGCAGGGGGCCGAGCAGCTTCTGGGCCAGGGCGACATGCTTTACATGGCCGGTGGTGGGCGCATCTCGCGTCTCCATGCCCCCTTCGTGTCGGATGAGGAGGTGGAGAAGATCGTTGCGCATCTGAAAGAGCAGGGCGCGCCGCAATATGTCGAGGCCGTCACTGAGGAGCCCGAGGATGGCGCCTTTGGTGAGCCGGGCATGGGGGGCGATGGCGGCGGCACGGGCGACGATCTCTATGACCAAGCCGTGGCCGTGGTGCTGCGCGACAAGAAAGTGTCCACGTCCTATGTCCAGCGCCGCCTTCAGATTGGCTATAACAAGGCGGCAAGCCTCATCGAGCGGATGGAAAAGGAGGGGTTGATCTCGTCCGCCAACGCCACCGGAAAACGCGAACTCCTCGTTCCGGGAGACAGCGCCCGCGTGTGATTATCCGCCCTGAGAGGAATTCGCCTCAAAATCGGCCCGTTCTTGCGGATAAGGCTTGCTTGCCATAGAAGACACCGGCTTTTTACAGCTCCGCATCCGGAAAGATCAGAATGTTAGGATTCTTGCAAGTCTCGCGCCGCGCCGTTCTTGGAATGGGCCTTCTGGCCCTTGTTAGCCTTCCGGCCGCCGCCGCCGCCCCGATGGCGCTCACGCCTGAGCAGCAACAGGCTGTTGATGGAATCTCCGATTATCTGAACAGTTTCAAGACCTTGCAGGGCGAATTCACGCAAGTCAGCCCTAAAGGCAACATGTCGCGCGGTGTGTTCTACATCTCGAAGCCCGGCAAGATGCGTTTTGAATATGCGCCGCCCAATCCGTTTCTGATCGTGGCGGATGGCAAGTGGCTCACCGTCAAAAACGTGAAGAAGGAAAAGGGCGATCAGTTCCCGCTCTCGCAAACGCCGCTCCGCCTTGTGCTTGCCGACAAGGTCGACATCGCGCGGGATACCAACATCCTCGATTTTCAGCAGCAGGATGGCATCATTTCCGTCACCATCGAGGATAAGAAGAACACGCTGGGCAGTGGCCAACTCACCCTCGTCTATGACCTAACACGTAACGCGCTCCAGCAATGGGTGGTTGTCGATGGTAAAGGCCGACGCACCACGGTGACGCTCGAGAACATACAGGCTGGCATCAAGACGGACCCAAAGCTGTTCGTCGTCAAGATCGATCGCAAGAACAAGAACGGGCCCTGACACGGGCAGCATTCAGGTGGCGTGGCACTTGCCTTGGCCGTGCCGGCGGGGCTATGCCCAAGACCCATGAGCCTTACCGTCGCCACCTGGAATATAAACTCGGTCCGCCTCCGGATCGGACTCGTCACCAAGCTTCTCGGGCAGTGGAAGCCGGATGTCTTGTGCTTGCAGGAAACGAAGTGCCCGCAGGGTCAGTTCCCCTCCGGCCCCATCCGCGAAATGGGATATGAGCACATCGCCGAATTTGGCCAGAAGGGCTACCACGGCGTCGCCATCCTGTCGCGCCGCCCGTTCCTTGCTCAGTCCACCAAGCCATTCTGCGGCAAGGAAGACTGCCGCCACATCTCAGTGACGGTTGCGGCCGGGAAGCCTGTCACCATCCATAATCTCTATGTGCCCGCGGGCGGCGATGAGCCAGACCCCGCGATCAATGAGAAATTCGCCCACAAGCTGCAGTTCATTGACGAACTGGAGTCCTGGTTCAAAAAGGGCTGCGTGCCGAAGGGCCATGAAGGCATTCTGGTGGGGGATCTCAACATCGCGCCAATGGAGAATGATGTCTGGTCCCACAAGGAGCTACTCAAGGTCGTCAGCCACACGCCCATTGAAACTGAGAGCCTTCTCCGCATTCAGAAGAAGGGCAACTGGGTTGATGTCATGCGTCAGCATGTTCCGGCAGATGAGAAGCTCTATACTTGGTGGAGTTACCGCGCCAAGGACTGGGATACGAGCAACCGTGGCCGTAGGCTGGACCATATTTGGTCAACACCCGGCCTTGCGCCTGCTTGTAAGAAGATAGACATTCTGCGCGAGGCGCGCGGCTGGCAGCAGCCATCTGACCATGTGCCGGTGATGGCAAGCTTTAGCCTATAGGCTGCCGAATGAGCGGGCTTTCTCGAAGCCCTCGCGGGTTCTTGCAAGCTCGCTCACCGAGCGTTCAAGTTTGCGGGCCAGCGCGCGGAACACGGCGGTCCCGAACTCCGGAAATTCAGCCGCCACACGCATGAAGAGCGAGCGATCGATGCGCGCTGCTGTGACGGATTCCAGCGCAATTGCTGTTCCTGAATAGGGGCTCCCGCCGATCATGGCCACTTCGCCCAGAAGTGCCCCCGGCCCAGCGGAGCCTAAAGGACCCGTTTCGGCGGTTGACAGCTCAACGTTTCCGCTCAGGATCAGGTAGGCGGCGGAATCCTGCTTGCCTTGGCGAATGACGGCATCACCCGCGTCGTAAGTCTCGCGCACGGCTGAAAAGGCCAGAATTTGAACATGCGCGGGTTCGCACTCCGAAAAAATCGGAATGTTGCGGAATGTTTCGACATCTGCCCTCACGCTCATGCAGCCCGCCCATACCCCCGTTGCCTGACAACTCCTTACATGAGACAGGCAGTTACGCCAAGCTCAGGGGATCAGCTTGTAGCCGCCCCCCTCTGTCACCAGAATTTCGGCGTGGGAGGGGTCTCGCTCGATCTTCTGGCGCAAGCGGTAGACATGTGTCTCGAGCGTATGGGTCGTGACGGACGCATTGTAGCCCCACACGTCCTGCAGCAGGACCTCCCGGCTCACGATCTGCTCGCCCGCCCGCAAGAGGAACTTGATGATGGCTGTTTCCTTTTCGGTCAGGCGGATCTTGCCGTTGTCCTCGCGCACCAAAAGCTTGGCGGAGGGTTTGAACGTATAGGGCCCCAGCTTGAACACGGCGTCCTCGCTATGCTCGTTCTGCCGCAAATGCGCCCGGATCCGTGCCAGCAGCACGGCGAAGCGGAATGGCTTCGTCACATAGTCATTGGCACCCGAATCAAGCCCAAGAATCGTATCGGCCTCCGAACTCTGGGCGGTGAGCATGATCACCGGGCCCTTGTAGCCATTGCGGCGGATGATCTTGCAGGCCTCTCGGCCGTCCATGTCCGGCAGGTTTACATCTAGAATGACAAGGTCGGCATGGCCGGCCTTCAGTGACTTGATTCCGTCTCCCGCCGCCGCTGCCTCGCTCACCTCGAATTCCTCATGCAGCGCGAATTGTTCAATCAGGGTGTCCCGCAGCAGGTCATCGTCATCGATGATGATGATCTTCTTGGTGGTGCTCATCAAAAGACCTTGTTTCTTGGCGCGCCGTCGAAGGGGAAGTCATTGAAATCGCTTGTTCCCCGGAAGGTCAATGTTAGGATGCCGTTTGTCCTTTTCAAGTCCAAAGCATGTTTCCGTGACCCTGCCCGTCAGCACCCTCCGTGTTTATGCGATCAGCCCGCGCGCCACACGTGGCATCCTCAAGCTGGGGGAATTGGCCTTTCCCTGTTCGCTCGGCCGATCAGGCGCGCGCCACATCAAGCGCGAGGGCGACGGCGCAAGCCCCAGGGGATCCTGGGGGCTCAGGCGCCTGTTTTACCGGGCTGACCGCATCATGCCGCCGCGTACCGGCCTAAAGCCCCTCGTCATGCGCGTCCATGATGGCTGGTGCGAAACGGTGGGCGACAGGAATTACAACCGCCTTGTCCGCATTCCTTACGCTACATCGCATGAAACCATGCAGCGCGCCGATCATCTCTACGATATCGTTGTTGAACTTTCTCACAATGAACGCCCGCGGGTTCAGGGCCATGGCAGTGCGGTGTTCTTCCACCTCCGCCAGTCGGATGGCGGCCCCACGGCGGGCTGCATCGCGGTGTCACTGCGCGATATGCGGACGATCCTCGCCCATGTGGGCCGGAAGGCCCGGCTGGTCATTTAGCCGCGTGTGCCAAAAATGGCGGATCCGACCCGCACATGGGTGGCGCCGCAGGCAATGGCCGCCGCGAAGTCGCCGCTCATCCCCATGCTGAGCGCCGAAATGCCATTCCGCTGCGCAATCTCCGCCAGAAGCCGGAAATGCGGGGCAGGGTCTTCCTCAACCGGCGGAATGCACATGAGCCCTGCGATATTGAGGCCATGATCCTCGCGGCAGGTCTTCAGGAAAGCGTCCGCTTCATCAGGGTCGATTCCAGCTTTCTGCGGCTCACGGCCGGTATTCACCTGCACGAAAAGCTTCAGCGCTTTGCCCTGCTTTTGCATTTCCTTCCCGATTGCCTCGGCGATCTTCGGCCGGTCAACCGTGTGGATGGCATCGAACAATTGCACCGCCTCCGCCGCCTTGTTGGACTGGAGGGGGCCGATGAGATGCAGTTCAAGGTCTGGCCAGCGCATTCTGAGCTCCGGCCATTTGCCCTTGGCCTCCTGCACGCGGTTTTCGCCGAATACCCGCTGCCCCGCCTCGATAACGGGTACGATCTCAGGGGCATCGAAGGTCTTGCTGACGGCGATGAGGGTTACCCCGGAGGGGTCCCGGCCTGCTGCCTGGGCGGCCTGCACAATCCCGTTCAGAACGTTTTTCAGACCGGCGTGGACCATTCCCAAAACTCCTGTAAAGGCGCAGCTTTAGGCCAAGCTTGCAGGGCTTTTCAAGGACTGGTACCAGCACAGGCCAGAACGCCCATCCGTTTCGACAGGACAAAAGCCTTGACCACCGAACGTTACAACCCGCGCGAAGCCGAACCGCGCTGGCAGAAGCACTGGACCGAGAACAAGAGCTTCGAAGCCAGGGAAGACACTTCGCGCCCCAAGTATTATGTCCTGGAGATGTTCCCCTATCCGTCGGGTCGCATCCACATGGGCCATGTGCGGAACTATACGATGGGCGACGTGATCGCACGTTTCCGCCGGGCGCTTGGCTACAACGTGCTGCACCCGATGGGCTGGGATGCGTTCGGCATGCCGGCCGAGAACGCCGCCATCGACCGCGGCATCCACCCCGCATCATGGACCTATGACAACATCGCCACCATGAAGCGCCAGTTGCAGTCCATGGGCCTGGCGCTGGACTGGAGCCGCGAGATCGCCACCTGCGATCCGTCCTACTACCGCCATGAACAGGCGATGTTCATCGACTTCATGAAGGCAGGCCTTGTCGAGCGCAAGGTTTCGCTGGTGAACTGGGATCCGGTGGACAACACTGTTCTTGCCAATGAGCAGGTGATCGACGGACGCGGCTGGCGCTCCGGCGCGCTCGTCGAAAAGCGCGAGCTCGCGCAGTGGTTCCTCAAGATCACCGCTTATTCGGATGAACTTCTCTCCGCCTTGGACGGTCTCACCAAGTGGCCGGAAAAAGTGCGCCTGATGCAGAAGAACTGGATTGGCCGTTCGGAGGGCATGCGTTTTTCCTTCGCGCTCGAAAACGAAGCGGGCGAATTGCTGGACGAGCGCCTGACTGTTTATACGACCCGCCATGACACGATCTTTGGCGCCAGCTTCTGCGCCATCTCGGCGGATCATGATCTGGCCAAGCGCCTCTCGGAAAAGAACGAAGGCCTTTCCGCCTTCCGCCGCGAAGTGGCGGCCCTTGGTACCTCGGAAGAAACCATCGAGCGGGCCGAGAAGAAGGGCTATGCGCTGGGCCTCTACGCCCGCCATCCGTTCCGTGAAGGCGTGAGGCTTCCCGTCTATGCCGCGAACTTCGTGCTCATGGGCTACGGCGAAGGCGCGATCTTCGGCTGCCCCGCGCATGACCAGCGCGACCTCGATTTTGCGCGGAAATATGGCCTGCCTGTCATTCCGGTGGTTGCGCCCAAGGGCACGGATGCGGCCACCTTTGAGGTGGGCGATGAAGCGTTCGTGGAAAAGGAGGGCGATAACACCGTCCTCATTAATTCCGAATTCCTCAATGGCATGGGCGTGCCCGAGGCCAAGCAAGACATCGCATCCCGCATGGAGAAGATGGGCATTGGTGAGCGCAAGGTGAACTACCGTTTGCGCGATTGGGGTGTGTCGCGCCAGCGTTACTGGGGCTGCCCCATCCCGGTCATCCACTGCACCTCCTGCGGTATCGTGCCGGTTCCCAAAGCGCAACTTCCTGTCACCCTGCCGGAAGACGTGACATTCGACAAGCCGGGCAACCCGCTTGAGCACCATCCCACATGGAAACACGTCGATTGCCCGTCCTGCGGCAAGCCGGCGCGGCGCGAGACAGACACCTTCGATACCTTCATCGATTCATCCTGGTACTACGCGCGTTTCTGCTCTCCCCATGCCGATGAGCCCGTCACCGAGGAAGCCGCGAAATACTGGATGGGCGTTGACCAGTATATTGGCGGCGTCGAGCATGCGATCCTGCACCTTCTCTATTCGCGCTTCTATGCTCGCGCGATGACGGCGACAGGCCATCTCGCGATCAAGGAGCCTTTTGACAGCCTGTTCACGCAGGGCATGGTCATCCATGAAACATTCCGTACACTGAACGGTGAGTGGGTGTTCCCGTCCGATGCCGTCAACCAGGATGGCAAATGGGTGCATGCCACGACCGGTGAGCCGCTGGAAATTGGCGGTGTCGAAAAGATGTCGAAGTCGAAGAAGAATGTCGTCGACCCGGATGACATCATCGCCCGTTTTGGCGCGGATACGGCGCGTTGGTTCATGCTGTCCGATACGCCGCCCGAGCGTGACATCGAATGGACGGAAGCAGGCGCCGAAGGTGCATGGCGCTTCACCCAGCGCATCTGGCGCCTCGTGAACGATTCTGTTGCCTTTGCGGGTGGCAGTGATGCTTTGGCAAGCCTTGAACTGCGCCGCGCCGCGCACAAGGCGCTGCATGCGGTCACGGATGATCTCTCCGCGCTTCGCTTCAACCGCGCCATCGCGCGCATCTATGAGTTGGCCAATGCGCTGGGCTCCGCCCTTGCGGGCGGCAAGGCGGATGTGGCTGCGGTGCAGGAAGCCGCCGAATTCCTGGTGCTGATGTCGGCCCCCATGATGCCGCATCTGGCGGAGGAAAGCTGGCAGGCCATGGGCAAGCCGGGCTTCGTGGTGGATACGCCCTGGCCCAAGGCCGATCCGGTCCTTGTGGCGGATGATCAGGTGACGATCGCCGTTCAGGTCAATGGCAAGCGCCGGGACGAGATCACGGTTGCCAAGGACATGGCGCCGAAGGAGGTAGAAGCGCTGGTGCTGAAGCTCGACTCCGTCGCCCGCGCGCTGGAGGGCAGGCCCGTCAAGAAAGTGATTGTGGTGCCGGGCCGCATCGCCAATATTGTCGGCTGATGCGCAAGGCTCAGCTGATCATCCTGATGGCCGTGGCGGTGGTTCTCGCCGGCTGCGGCTTCAGGCCACTTTATGGCTCTTCGCCGGGTAACGCCGGGGTGAGCGCCGAACTGGCGGCGGTCACCATTCCGGAGGCGGCGGACCGCACCGGGCAATTGATCCGTAATGACTTGATCTCGACAATGAAGGCAGGCACGGGCGGGAATAAATACGCCCTTACCCTGAAGGTTGAAGAGAAGAACGCTGGTGTCATCAAGAAGACGCTTCCCGCCGTCACGCGTCAGGCTGTCAACATCAGTGTCGAGTATGAGTTGATGGAGCGCGCGAGCGGCAATATCGTCACCAGCGGCAAGACATTCTCGAATGTCAGCTATGACGTGATCCGCCAGCCTTTCGCCGACATGCAGGCGGAAACCGATGCAACCGAGCGCGCGGCGCTCGAGGTCGCCACTGACATCCGGACCCGGCTTGCGGGTTATTTTGCCAGCAAGCAACAGAAGACGCCATGACGGCCATCAAGCCGGCGGGACTTGATGGGTTCCTCCGCAAGCCGGACCCCGCTGTCGCGGCCCTGCTGATCTATGGCGAAGAGCCGGAGGCGGTGCGTGAGCTCGCCGCCCGCGCGGTGAAGAAAGTTGCCGGCTCGCTGGATGATCCCTTCACCGTTGTCACGCTGCTCGAGCAGGATCTCTCCTCCGATCCGGCGCGTCTGGCGGATGAAGTGCAATCCATCTCCATGTTTGGCGGCTCCAGGGCTGTGTGGGTCAAGGGTGCTGGTGATGCCTTCCTGAAGGCTGTTCTGCCCATGCTCGAAGGAAAGGTGAGTGGCAATCTCGTGGTGGCGGAAGCGCCAGCGCTTGCCAAGTCGTCCCAACTCCGCGCCACATTCGAAAAGAGCCCGCATGCGCTTGTGGTGCCGCTCTATGAAGCAGAAACGGGTGAGATTGCCGGGCTTGTTGAACAAATTCTCGCGCAGGACGGTCTTAGAATCGGGCCGGATGCGCTGGCCCGCTTCATTGAGCTTGCCGGAACCTCGCGCGGGCTGGTGCGGCGCGAGGCGGAGAAGCTGGCCCTCTATGCACTGGGCCGCGAGCGCGTGAGCCTTGAGGATGTTGAGGCCGTATGTGGCAACGATACGGGCGCCACTGCCGGAGACCTTGCGGACGCGGTATTCGGCGGCGAGGTCGAGGAGGCCGACCGCTTGTTCCATGACCTTGTGCGTGGCGGGGATGATTCGGGGCGTCTTCTCGGCGCTGTCCATCAGCAGGCGCTGAGACTGCAGGACTTCCGCCTGGCAATTGATCGCGGCGCGCAGGCTGAACAGGTGGTGAAGCAGGCCCGTCCGCCAGTGTTCTTCAAGCGTCAGCGCATGGTGCTGGCGCAGCTCCGCGCCTGGAGCCTCTCTGATCTGGTGACGGCGGGCAGCACATTGAGCGCCAATGTCCTCGCAGCGCGGCAGAATGCCGGCCTCGCGGAAGCCATCGCGGGCCGGTGCTTGCTCTCGCTTGCCCGTAAGGGATTGTCGCTCCGCCTCGATAGGTGAAACGGCTCATGCCCCGCGCAAGCTCCGTCGGGAATTCTGCCGCAAAGGCATTCAGCTGGGCGGCATGGCCGAGAAATTCACAGACATCCTCACTTATGTGCTGTCGGTGGCGCTTGCCGCGGGCGTCATCACCTTTGCCGCCTACAAGGTGATCAAGCTCAATGGCATGGAAAACCCGCCGGCCAACATGGGCCTCAACTTTCCGCCCCTCAAGCGCAAGGTCATTATTGACGACAAAGCAGAGGCTGATCCAATCATCACCCAGTCGCTGGGTGCACCGGGGGTTTCAGTCAAAAAACTTATGCCGGGCATTTCCCCGCGCGAGGATTTGGCGATCTCTTCCTACCGACTCCTCACCGTGGTGGATGGCGTCGCGTTCATCGAAGTCGGTGTGGCGGCTGGCACGGTGCTGGTTCCGGTCACCGTCGGCACCAGGCTGCCGGGCGGGTATCGGGTCGAATCAATCGAGCGGCGTGATGGCCGCTGGGTACTTGTGGCGGGAAGCCTGAAACTCGGCGAGCAGCAGCTTAGCCCTCAGTAGAGGCCGCGCAGCAGCCGGTCGATGTAGTCGCGCTCGATCTTCGGCAAGCCTGTGTCCCCCGCGCGGGAGCGCAGCATCTCGAGGATTTCCCGGGCCCGCTGGATGGCCAGTTCTGAAGGCAGCATGTCCCGGTCCGGCCCCGTGTCCTCGCCGAGGTTCGGCATAGGCCGGCCGAGGGGGTCGCGGTCATCGCCGCGTGCTTCCCCGGTCTGGCCTTCACTGCCCTGCTGGCCCTGTCCCTGCTGCAGCATCTGGCGGGCCAAGCCCTTGGCACCCTCACGCAGCTTTGACATCGCCTCACCCTGTTCGCCGAGGGCCTGTTCGCGGTCGCCGCCTCGCAGCGAGCCTTCAGCACCTTGCATGTTTTTACCTGCCTCGCCGAAAGCGCGCGGCGACTGCAGGCCATTCTTGCCCATTTGCTCCATCAGCTCCTGCAGCATCTTGCCAAGATCCTGCTGACGGTCACCGAGGCCGCCCATGCCCTGCTGGCTCTCTCCGGAGGGTCCGTCCTGTGGCTGGCCTTCAGCCATGCCCTCGGGCTGCATGCGCTGGGTATCGTCCATCAGTTTCTGCTGCTGGCGCATCAGGTCGGACAGCTTGTCGAGCATGTCGCTCATCGGTCCCTGCTGCATCTGTCCCTGCTGCGGCATGCCGGGCTGCAGGTTGCGCAGGATGTTCTCAAGTTCCGAGAGCATTTGTTCGGCCGCCTCGTTGGCACCGCTCTCGGCAAGCTTCTGGATCATGTCCAGCATCTTCTGCAGGTCCTGCGGCGAGATCATCTGTCCCTGTTGCGGCATCTGCGGCTGGGCCTGGCCGTTCTCCATGCGCTTCTGCGCCTGCGCCATCATCTCCTTCATGTAGCGGTCCAGCGCCTTGCGCAGCCTGTCGGTCAATTCGGCGATGCGCTCAGGCGAAGCCCCATCGCGGAGCGCGCGCTGCAATTCCTTGCGCAGCGCTTCAACCTCCGCCTTGGCGTCAGCCGTGCGGCCTTCCTCCACATTCACCGCAATCTTCCATAGCATGTTGATCACGCTGTCCACGCCGGCACCGTCTTCGGCGTTGCGGAGCCGCGAAAGTGCGGCAGCAATGGCGATGTGCGTGCCGCTCTCCTCGATCAGCCCGCGCGGATAGGTCAGGAGTGCTTCCAGCATCGCGGCCACGCTCTCCGTATCCTCGGTATTCAGTATAAGGCTGCGGCGCTGCTCAATGAGCGCCCGGGCGAGGGGGTTGATGAACTGGCGTTCGGGAAGGCGGAACACCCGGGCCTGGCTTTCGGTGCGGTTTCCGGCGGCATCGCGCGCAGTGAGCGTCATTTCCACCATGAAGCCCGCCCAGGGGTGCTCGGCCACATCGGCCCTGGATTCACCCGTTTCTTCCCGGGGTGAGGCCTTGCGCAGGCTGATCTTGAGACGTGGTGGGTCGAATTCGAAAATACCCGGGTCAGCAAAGCCCACGCCTTCATCCTGCTCGTCAGCCAGGTAGATGTCGGCGGTGATGCCGCTTACGCCATAATCATCTGTGGTCTTCCACTTCGCGGTCAGCATGCCGGAGGAATCGCCCGACGGCTCTCCCAGGATTTCGACCATGGGCGGCGCATCGGGAATGAGCGCAACTTGCCAGCTGCCAAGCTGCGTCTCCCCGTCGGTCACCGTCACGATGGCGGGCCGGCTCATCACCACCTCCGCCTGGAAGACCCCGTCCGCGGTCTTTACCTTCGGCGAGAAGCCGGGAACATCGGGGGAAGGCCCATCGCCGTCCGTCAAGCCACGGAAAGAAAGAATGGGCGCCTTTGCCCCGGAAATCCGCAGGGATAGCGTGGATTTTTCCGGAACCTGAATCTCGGCTTCGGTCTTGAGCCGCTCCACCATGGCAGGGCTGGTCAGCAGCACGGGTGGCTGTGCCGTATAGGAGGGGGGCTTCAGCCATGCATCAAGCGTCAGCGGAATGGCCGGCGCGGGAGCCGACAGGGCAAGGCTATCCGTAAGGTTGCTGCGCGTATCGCCGGAACCCAGAACAAGTGCGGCGAACAGTGCAAGCGCCGCCGGCAACCGCAGGGCGCGGGGGTCAATGTCGCGCCAGCGTGATTCGGGCGCGCCAGCCTTCAAATCCGTCAGGCCGCGCAACTGGCGCAGCCGGTGCTCCTGCCAGATTGCCTGTTGCAACGGGTCTGAGTCTGGCGGCAGCCGGTCTTCCCGGGCTGACACCGGGCGGTGGGATAGTCCGGATTTTTCCTCCACCCGGCGAATCGCTTCATGGCGGCTCGGCCAGCGGACGCCAAGCAGCGGCCGGAGCGACCAGAGAAGAGCGAGGCCAATCACCATGAGCACCGCAATCCGCGGCCAGTAGGCCAACTTTGGCAGGACGCCGCCGATCACCAGCGCCGCCGAAACCAGCAGGATGACGATGGGCCAGTGCAGCGCCGCCCAGAGACGTTCGAAGCCAAGCGCAAGCCTGGCCTGACTGATCGTGCGTTCGATCAGGCGGGATGACGGCGTGGGGACATCGGATCCGGTAGGCATGACGAGATCATGCTAACACAAGTTGGGGCCAAATTGTGCTCAAGGCCTGGGCTTCCCCTGCCAGGGGGCCAGCTGGTCCATGCCGATCAGTTCCTCATAGGTCTGGCGGGGGCGAACCAGCGCCCAATTGCCGTCCCTCACCAGCACTTCCGGCACGAGCGGCCTCGTGTTGTAGCTTCCCGCCTGCACCGCGCCATAGGCGCCGGCCGTCATGGTGGCCAGCAGGTCCCCTGGTTCGAGCTTCGGCAGGCTGCGGCCCTTGGCGAGGTAGTCGCCGGTTTCACACACCGGCCCCACCACATCCGCCAGCATGGTTCCGGCCGAGGTCGCTTCCTGCACGGGGATGATCTCGTGATAGGCATCATAAAGCGTCGGGCGGATCAGATCGTTCATCGCCGCGTCCTGAATGACGAAGTGCTTCTCATCGCCATCCTTCACATAGATAACGCGCGAGACCAGCACGCCGGCATTGCCGACAATCATGCGCCCTGGTTCTAGAACATACTTCAGGTTCAGGTGACCCAGCGTGCGCTTCACCATCGCGGCATATTCATCCGGATGCGGAGGAACATCATTGGTGCCACGATAGGGAACGCCAAGTCCGCCGCCCAGATCGAGGTGGCGGATATTGTGGCCCTCTGCCCTGAGTTGCTCGGCCAGTTCCGCCATTAGCCGGAAGGCCTGCTCGAAGGGCTCAAGCTCGGTGATCTGGCTGCCGATATGCATGTCGATGCCGACAACATCGATGGCGGCAAGTTCGGCGGCCCTTGCATAGACGGTGGAAGCACGCTTGTAGGAAATGCCGAACTTGTTCTCAGCCTTGCCGGTTGAAATCTTGGCATGCGTCCGGGCGTCGACATCTGGATTGACGCGGATCGACACCGAGGCGCGCTGGCCCACGCGCGTGGCCACGTCCGAGAGAAGTTCGAGTTCAGGCTCGGACTCGACATTGAAGCAGGCAATGCCTTCCTTCAGCGCCAGCGCCATTTCGCGCGCTGTCTTTCCCACGCCGGAGAACACGATCTTGCGGGCGGGAACGCCCGCTGCAATCGCGCGGCGCAACTCGCCTTCGGAGACGACGTCCATCCCCGCGCCCAGTTCCGCCATGGTGCGGATCACAGCCTGGTTGGAGTTGGCCTTCATCGCATAGCAGATCATGTGATCAGTGCCTTTGAAGGCCTCCTGCATCACCTTGTAATGCCGCTCCAGCGTTGCGGTGGAGTAGCAATAGAAGGGCGTACCGATTTCCTCAGCCAGCGCCTTCAGGCTCACGTCCTCGGCATGGAGAACGCCGTCGCGATAGGCAAAATGGTGCATGGTCTATTGCACCTTTTCTGTTGCCGGCGGCAGTTCGGGATCACCCTTTACGCCGCACGCGGCGAGGCTCGCCGACAGGGCCAGAAGAACAAGCAGGGCCTTTGCAGTTTTCATGGTCTTCACCCTTTCAGCAGCTTCAGCCAGCGCTTCGCCTCGCGCGTGACGTTTTTCGGTGACGTTCCGCCGAAGCTCGTGCGGGAGGCAACGCTGTTTTCGACCGTCAGCACCTTGTAGACATCCTTGTTGATGCGCGGCTCGACCGACTGCATCAGCTTGAGGGGCAGATCTGGAAGATCACAACCCTCCGATTCGGCCATCGCCACGAGGCTTCCCGTCACGTGATGCGCCTCGCGGAACGGCATCTTCAGTGTACGGACCAGCCAGTCGGCAAGATCAGTCGCGGTGGAGAATCCGGTTGCGGCAGCTTTCCGCATTTCTTCCGCATTTGGAACCATGTCCATCACCATGCCGGTGGTGGCGGCGATGGCGAGCGACATGCTGTCGAAGGCGTCGAAGGCCGGTTCCTTGTCTTCCTGCATGTCCTTGGAATAGGTGAGTGGCAGCCCCTTCATCACGGTGAGGAGCGACAGTAGCGCACCGATGATACGCCCGGGCTTGGCGCGCACCAGTTCTGCGGCATCCGGATTGCGCTTTTGTGGCATGATGGACGAGCCGGTGGTGAACTTGTCCGAGAGCTTTACAAAGCGGAACTGGCTCGTCGACCAGATCACGATTTCTTCTGCAAGCCGCGACAGGTGCATGGAGCAGATGGCGCAGGCTGACAATGTTTCAAGCACGAAGTCGCGGTCGGCCACCGTGTCCAGCGAGTTACGCGTCGGGCGGTCGAAGCCCAGGGCCTTCGCGGTCATGGCGCGGTCGATGGGGAAGCTCGTTCCGGCCAATGCCGCGGCACCCAGCGGGTTTTCGTTCATGCGTTGGCGCGCATCGGCCAGGCGCGAACGGTCGCGCGCCAGCATTTCGACGTAAGCCAGCATGTGATGGCCGAAGGTCACGGGCTGTGCGACCTGCAGATGGGTGAAACCCGGCATTACGGTTTCGGCATGCTGCTCCGCCTTCCGGGCCAGGGCCAGCTGGAGTTCCTTCAATTGCGCATCCAGATGATCGACCGTGTCGCGCACAAAGAGGCGGAAATCCAGCGCCACCTGGTCATTGCGTGAGCGCGCCGTGTGGAGTCTGCCCGCAGCGGGGCCAATCAAATCCTTCAGGCGCGATTCGACATTGAGGTGAATGTCCTCAAGCGCGCGCGAAAAAGTGAATTTTCCAGCCTCGATCTCGGCTTGCACCTGATCGAGCCCCTTCCTAATTCGGGAGGCATCGGCCTTTGAGATGATTCCCTGCTTGGCCAGCATTGCGGCATGGGCTTTGGAGCCCGCGATGTCCTGGGCGAACAGGCGCTTGTCGAAGCCGATCGAGGCGTTGATCTCTTCCATGATCGCGTCCGGCCCTGACTGAAACCGTCCGCCCCACATCTTGTTGGTCATCGAAATTCCTCATTCGGCCTGAAAAGTACCGCACATGAAAACTGACATGAAGAGATCAGCCCCCCTGCTGCGGATCGCTGCAGTCCTAGTCATCCTCGCCGCGATGACGGGCTATTACTGGTTCGAGGCCAGTGGACGCAAGGCTTCACCTGAAAAGGCTGCTCCTGAGCAGGCCGCCGTGGAAACGCCCGCGACACCTGCACCAGCCGGGGGCGTGACGCGCGATCTTGCCACCGGGCCGCTGGCCGCATTCCTGGTCCGGCCGGACCGGAAGCCAGTGAAGGACCTGAGCTTTCAGGACGCAAGCGGCAAGCCGCTGAAACTGTCGGATTGGAAGGGCCGCGTGGTGCTCATCAATCTGTGGGCCACCTGGTGCGCGCCGTGCCGCAAGGAAATGCCTGATCTTGCCGAATTGCAGAAGGAGCTTGGCTCCGATCAGTTTGAGGTGCTTGCCATCAGCGTGGACCGGAAAGGCGCCGAAGCTTCCGCCGCATTCCTCAAGGAAACGGGCGCGGACAATCTGAAGCTGTATGTGGAGCCCACGACGGCCATCGTGAACGACCTTCAGGCAGCGGGCCTGCCCGCCACGCTGCTGATTGACCGTGAAGGCCGCGAAATTGGCAGGCTTCTGGGACCGGCCGATTGGGCAAGTCCCGAAGCACTGGCGCTCATCAAGGCCGCGATTGCCGAAAAGGGCTGATCAGCGGGTCGGAACCGGCTTCTCGCCACGGTAGTCGTAGAAGCCGCGGTTGGTCTTGCGGCCCAGCCATCCGGCTTCGACATATTTCACAAGGAGCGGGCAGGGGCGGTACTTCGAGTCCGCCAGCCCGTCGTGCAGCACCTGCATCACGGAGAGGCAGGTGTCGAGGCCGATGAAGTCCGCGAGTTCGAGGGGGCCCATCGGGTGGCGCGCACCCAGCTTCATCGCGGTGTCGATGGCTTCCACGCCGCCAACGCCTTCATACAGCGTGTAGATCGCCTCGTTGATCATCGGCAGCAGGATGCGATTGACGATGAAGGCCGGAAAATCTTCCGACACGGCGATCGTCTTCCTGAGCGACTGCGCGAATTCCTTGGCGATGGCGAAGGTGTGCTCGTCGGTCGCGATACCGCGGATGAGTTCCACCAGTTCCATCACCGGAACGGGGTTCATGAAGTGGATGCCCATGAACTTCTCGGGCCGGTCCGTTGCGGCGGCAAGCCGCGTGATCGAGATCGAAGACGTATTGGAGCCCACAAGGCACTCGGGCTTCAGATGCGGGCAAAGCGCCTGGTAGATCTTGCGCTTCACCTGCTCGTCCTCGGTGGCGCTTTCAATGATCAGGTCATACTCGCCGAAGCCTTCATAGGCAGGAACACCGCGGATGCGCGACAGCGCAGCATCACGGTCCACTTCGCTCAGCTTGCCGGAGCGCACCTGGCGCGCCAGGTTTCCATTGATGGTGGCGAGCCCTGCCTCGATCCGCTCCTTGGCAACATCGAAGAGGCCAACATCATAACCCGCCACTGCGCAAACATGCGCTATGCCGTTTCCCATCTGACCGGCGCCGATGACGCCGACTTTCTTGATCTGCATGTGAGTAGAGTGCCTGAAACCAAAAGATGGTGAAGCCTATATCGGGCCTCTGCCATGGGCAAGAGCGTTTCGCACATGCAACAATAACACTTTCGATTGGTGAATCTGGCTTTGAAGTGGCGGTTGCACGGTTATGCGCCAGATTGAAGGCTTTTCATCAGATGGTGAGTGAAAGGCCAGCTTGCATTTCCATTCCCTGCTGTAAAGGAAAAGGGCGGCCCATGGGCCGCCCTTTTCAGAAATGGTCGGTAATGATTACTTGCCGAGCTTGGCGAGTTCCGCGTCGAGTTCGGGGACGGCGGTGAAGAGATCCGACACCAGTCCGTAATCCGCCACTTGGAAGATGGGGGCTTCTTCGTCCTTGTTGATGGCGACGATGATCTTGGAGTCCTTCATGCCGGCCAAGTGCTGGATGGCACCCGAGATGCTAACCGCGATGTAGAGGTCAGGGGCGAAGACCTTGCCGGTCTGGCCGACCTGGTTATCATTGGGCACATAGACCGCGTCCACGGCAGCGCGCGAAGCGCCGACAGCGGCGTTGAGCTTGGAAGCCACCGAGTCGAGAATCTTGAAGTTATCGCCGTTCTGCATGCCACGCCCGCCGGACACGACGATCTTGGCCGAGGTGAGTTCGGGACGGTCCGACTTCGACAGGTTCTCGCCCTGATAGGAGGACAGGCCCGGATCAGCCGGCGCATCAGCCTTGGCGATCTCCGCCGAACCGCCTTCGCCCGTGGCCGGGAAGGAGGCGGTGCGCACGGTGATGACCTTCTTGGGGTCGGTTGACTGCACGGTCTGCACCGCGTTGCCGGCATAGATCAGGCGCACGAAGGTGTCAGGCGACTTCACTTCCGAAATGTCGGAGATCTGCATCACGTCGAGGAGGGCTGCAACGCGCGGCATGAAGTTCTTGCCGTTGCCGGTGGCCGCCGCGACAAGGTGATCATAAGCCGGGGCCAGCGACACGATGAGGGCTGCCATTGGCTCGGCAACGGGGCGTTCGAGCGAGGCCGACTCGACGTGGATGACCTTCTTGACGCCTTGAAGCTTGGCGGCCTGAGCGGCTGCGCCGGCGGCGTTATTGCCGGCCACCAGCACGTGGACATCGCCGCCCATCTGGGCAGCAGCCGTCAACGCCTTGTGGGTGGCGTCCTTGATGGAGGCATTGTCGTGTTCTGCGATGAGGAGGACAGCCATGATCAGATTACTCCCGCTTCCTTGAGTTTGGCGACGAGTTCGGCGGGCGAGCCCACCTTGATGCCGGCCTGGCGCTTCGGTGGCTCTTCGGTCTTCACGACCTTGAGGCGCGGAGAGACATCCACGCCATAATCGGCAGGCGTCTTCTCATCGAGCGGCTTCTTCTTCGCCTTCATGATGTTCGGTAGCGAGGCGTAGCGCGGCTGGTTCAGGCGGAGGTCGGTGGTAACGACCGCCGGCAGCTTTACCTTCAGCATCTGCAACCCGCCGTCGATCTCGCGGGTGATGGCGGCTTCGCCTGCACCCGGCTCCAGCTTGGAGGTGAAGGTGGCCTGCGACCAGCCCAGCAGGGCTGCCAGCATCTGGCCAGTCTGGTTGCAATCATCATCGATTGCCTGCTTGCCGAGGATGATGATCTCCGGCTTCTCGGCCTCGACCACGCCTTTCAGCAGCTTGGCGACGGCGAGCGGCTCGACGATGTCGTCGGTCTTGATCAGGATCGCGCGGTCAGCGCCCATGGCGAGCGCGGTGCGTAGCGTCTCTTGCGCCTGCGCCGGTCCGATGGAAACGGCGACCACTTCCGTGGCCTTGCCGGATTCCTTGAGGCGCACGGCCTCTTCGACGCCGATTTCGTCGAACGGGTTCATCGACATCTTCACATTGGCCAGTTCGACACCCGAACCATCGGCCTTCACGCGAATCTTGACGTTATAGTCAACGACGCGCTTCACTGCGACCAGGACTTTCATCGTTTTCCTCGATTTGGCGGTCTTTTCAAAAGTGGCCGGACCCTAGTGAGGGGAACCCCTCAAGTCAATTCCGGCAACGCCGCTTGCTGGCCGAATGCGACGCTTTGTTCTAACCAAAAGGTGGGGTTCAGCTGTCCAGCCGCATCCAGAGGCGGCGGCGCAGCGCATAGGTGATGGTGGCCCCGGCGAGAAAGCCGCCGATATGGGCGCCCCAGGCCACCGCCGTTTCGGCTGCACTGGGCTGAAACCAGAAGGACACGAATTGCAGCACGAACCAGCTGCCCAGCACCCACAAGGCCCCGATGCGGATCGGCAGGCGCATGAACAGCAGGATCCACACCCGCGACCGGGGAAACAGTATCAGATACGCCCCCAGAATGCCTGAAACCGCACCGGACGCGCTAACCAGCGGCGCGGAGGACCCCGGCATCACCAGAACATGGGCCAGCGCCGCAATGACGCCGCTTACCAGGTAGAGCAAGGCAAAGGCCACGTGGCCATAGGCATCCTCGATGTTGTCGGCGAAGACCCAGAGAAACAGCATGTTCGGCAACAGGTGCCCCCAGCCGGCATGCAGGAACTGGTAGGTGATGAGGGTGAGCGGCTCCGGAATGGGTCCGCCGACCGCCCCCGTTTGCATGAGCCCCGTCAGCTCGCCGGGCACCACGCCCCAGACCGTGGCAATGGCCGCCAGAACGGCCTCCGGCGTGAAGGCGCCCGTGAGGAGATAGACCAGCACGTTGAGAGCGATAATGGAGAGTGTGACGGCCTGAAACCGGATGACCTTCAGCGGGGTGGAATCGTGAAGGGGGATAAACATATCCGTATCAGCGTGTTTTTCCCGGCACCCAGAGCACGTCTCCGCCGACCCGCGCATTGGCCCATCGGCTGGCCACGAAAAAGAAGTCTGACAGCCGGTTCACATAGGCAATTGCACCTTCGCTCACATGTTCGCCCTCATGCGAGGCAAGCTCCACGATCAACCGCTCGGCCCGGCGGCATACGGTGCGCGACAGGTGGAGATGCGCCCCAGCCGGATGGCCTCCTGGCAGTATGAAGGAGCGCAGGGGGCTAAGTTCGGCGTTAAGCTCGTCGATTTCGGCTTCGATCCGCTCATACTGCCTTGGCAGGATGCGCAAGGGTTCATATCCCAGGTCCTTGCCCGTATCCGGCACGCAAAGATCAGCGCCCAGGTCGAACAACTCATTCTGGATGCGCGCCAGCATCTGGTCGAGCTTGTCCAGCTCGTGGCTTCCGGTGTGGAGCCTCACGAGGCCAACGGTGGCGTTGGTTTCATCCACCGTGCCATAGGCCTGGATGCGCAAATGCGCTTTTGAAACGCGCTCGCCAGAGCCAAGTGCAGTTTCCCCGGCATCGCCGGTGCGGGTGTAGATTCGATTGAGAACGACCATGATTCCTGACTAGACCGCCGTGCTGATGATTTCTACTCGTTTCTGAGATAGGGCGTGGGCTTGGCCGAAAGGGCACGCCAGGTGACACCCAGCCCCGCCGCCACCGTGACCACCATGGCAAGCAGGGCGGTGAGAATTGCCGTCATCGGCGAAAAGCTCCACGGCATTTCAAGGATGAAGTGAGCAAGGAACCATGAGGCGGCCGAGCCCACCGCCACGCCGAACACCGCCGCCGCAAGCCCGAGACCTGCATATTCGATGACGAAAGCACCAATCAGCTGCCGCTTCGAAGCTCCGTAGGTCTTCAGCACCACCGCCTCGTACAGCCGCTCTGAAAGCCCTGCCGCCAAGGCACCCGCGAGAACCAGAATGCCTGTCAGAAGCGTCAGCACATTGGCACTGCGGATCGCCGCAACCATCTGGTTCAGTAGGCCGCTCACCGTGTCGATCGCGTCCTTCACCCGCACAGCCGTCACTGAGGGGTAGCTGCGAGCCATGCTGTTCAGAAGCTTTGCTTCATCGCCGCCGCTCATCTCCACCGTCACGATGTGGCTGTGGGGCGCGGCCTTCAGCGTATTGGGGCTGAACACCATGACGAAGTTGATGCCAAAGCTCCGCCAGTTCACCTTGCGGAGGTTGGCCACTTTCGCCGTGATTTCGCGGCCCAGCACATTGACGACAATCTCGTCGCCAATCTTAACGCCAATGCCATTGGCGACTTCATCGACGAGGGATACGAGAGGCGGGCCATTGTAATCTGCCGGCCACCATTCGCCTTCAACCAGGGTCGAACCTTCGGGAAGTGTTTCGGCGTAGGTGAGGCCGCGATCGCCGCGCAGCGCCCAGTCGGAGTTGGACGAGGCCGGCACCTTCTCGGCCGGAACCCCCTTCACGCTCACGATGCGCCCGCGCATCATGGGCGAATTGTTGACATGGATAACACCAGGCTGCCCTGACACCGCATCTCTGAATGCCTGCAAACTGCCGTTGGGCACATCAAGGAAGAAGAAGGCGGGCGCCTTTTGCGGAATGCCGGATCGCAGTTCATCCGAGATGCTGCGGTCGGTCAGGGCCAGCGTTACGAACAGTGTGAGGCCGAGGCCGAGCGCGAGGATGACGGACGCTGCCGCCGAACCTGGCCGGTGAATGTTGCCCACGGCATAGCGCCAGATGGCTGATGAACTGCGGGGCAGGCGTTCGGCCGTGAAAATGATCAGCTTGGCAAGGCCGATCAGCACCGCAAAGCTGGCGACAAGGCCGAGCAGGAAATAGGTGGTGACCCGGGTGTTTTCGAAGGCGAAGAAGACAAGCCCAGCGATGAGCGCAAGCGAAATGGCAATGGCGGTGACCGCGCCAAGGCCCGGCCAGCCTTGCAGCGGCATGCTGCGCGAGCGGAATAGGGCAGATGCCGCGACGCGCCGCGTATGCGCGAGCGGCCAGAGCGCGAAGGCCAGCGTTGTCAGCAAGCCCAGTGCGCCGGCAAACAAGAGCGGCAGCACCTCGACCTGTCCGGAAACGGGCAGGGGCAGAAGTTTGCTGAACAGTGCGGTGGCCAGCGGTGGTGCAGCCGCACCCGCCGCCAGTCCAATTGCAATGGCGATCAGGGCGACCAGCAGGATTTCGGTGAGATAAATGCCCATCACATCGCGCGAGGAGGCGCCGAGGCATTTGTAGGTGGCAATGGCATTCATCTTGCGTGCCACGAAGGCCTTCACCGCATTGGCGATACCCGCACCCCCGACGATGAGGGAGGCGAGGCCCACCAGCGTCATGAAATAGCCGAGACGCTCGATGAATCCGTCAGCGCCTGCCGCCGCGTTGTTGCGGTTGCGCAAGCGCCAGCCCGCATCCTTGAAGTTGTCATTGGCTTCCTTCATCACCGCCTTGGCGGCGTTGAGCGAGGCGGGTTCCGGCAGTTTCACCCGGTATCGCCAGGTGACAAGGCTTCCCGGCTGCAGGATCTTCGTGGCATCGAGTGTTGCCTGCGAGATCATCAGCCGCGGCCCCAGTACGATGCCATCTGACAGGCGGTCAGGCTCGCGCTCGATGGCGGCGCGGATTTCGATCTCAGCCGATCCAAGCTTCACCGTGTCGCCAACCTTGATGCCCAGCCTGCCCATGAGCAAGGGGTCCGCTGCGGCACCCGGCACGCCATCGCGCGTGGCAATCGCGTCCGCGAGCGTTGTGCCGCCTGAAAGCTTCACTTCGCCGTAAAGCGGGTAGTTGCCGTCAACGGCCTTGACCTCGACGAGTGTCGTGGCGTCGCCCGCCATGGCCATGCCACGCACAGTGGCGACCGTGCTGAGCTGACCCTTGGAGTTGATGAAAGTGAATTCCTCTTCACTCGCCTGGCGGTGGATCAGGGCGAATTCGACGTCGCCGCCCAGAAGCGGCTGGCCCTGCTCGTCAAGTCCGCGCTGGATGGCGGCGGAGAGCGAACCGATGATGGCGATGGTTCCCGTGCCGAGCGCAAGGCAGGTGAGGAAGATCCAGAAGCCCTGCAGGCCTGAGCGCAGGTCACGCGCGGCAAAGCGCAGCCAGAGGCCGATGTTCAAGGCTGAGCTCCCGCAACGATGCGGCCATCGAGCACCTCGGCCATGCGGTCGCAGCGTTCCGCCAGTGCGCGGTCATGGGTGACGAGGATCAGCGATGCGCCATCCTGCTGCCTCACGTCGAACAACAGGCGGATGATCTGCTCGCCCGTCACATGGTCAAGGTTGCCGGTTGGCTCGTCCGCGATGATGATCCTGGCGCCCGAAGCAAGGGCGCGCGCAATCGCCACGCGCTGCTGCTCGCCACCAGAGAGCTGGCCCGGATAATGCGACAGGCGATGGCCGAGGCCGACGCGCTTCAGCTTTTCCTCCGCAACGCCCATGGCATCCCTGGCACCCCGGAATTCCAGTGGCACGGCGACATTCTCAAGCGCCGTCATGGTCGGGATCAGGTGGAAGGACTGGAAGATGATGCCGACATGGTCGCGCCGGAATGCTGCCAGCTCATCCTCGTTCTTGCCTGAGAGCAACTGGCCGGCCACAACCACTTCGCCACGGCTGGCCCGTTCCAGCCCGGCGATAACCATGAGAAGGGTGGTCTTGCCGGAGCCCGATGGCCCGACAATGCCGAGCGCTTCTCCGGGTTTCACCGAAAGGTCGATGCCACGCAGGATGTCGACTGTGCCAGCCCGGCTCGGCAGGCTCAGGTGAACGTCTTTCAGCGAAACGGCGGTGGTGGTCATTGCGTCGAACATTCTTTCCCATACGCAGCTTGTCGAGGATCGGATGCTTGAACACTGCAACCATGGCGCTTAAGTGACCATCATGTACAAATTTTTGATTTCCCTCGCAGCACTTGTCTTCGCCATCGGCAGCGCCTCCGCCGCACCCCAGACGCTTCTGGCGCTGGGTGACAGCCTGGTGGCAGGCTACGGCCTGCCGCCGTCCGATGGCTTTACGGTGAAGCTGGAGGCTGCCCTCAAGGCTAAGGGTTATGATGTGACAGTGATCAACGCCGGGGTCGCCGGGGATACAGCCGTGGATGGTGCATCCCGCCTCGACTGGGCGCTGACGCCGGAGACCACCGCCGTAATGGTGGAACTGGGAGCGAATGATGCGCTGCGCGGCCTTCCGGTTCACCAGGCCGAACAGGCGCTGGACCAGCTTCTCGCCCGGCTGAAGGAAAAGAACCTGCCGGTTCTGTTCATCGGCATGCGGGCCCCTCCCAATCTCGGGGCTGAGTACCAACAGGCCTTCGATGGCATGTACCCGCGTCTCGCGGCCAAGCATGGCGTTCCGCTCTATCCCTTTTTCCTTGAAGGCGTCGCGGCCGACCAGAGCCTCAATCAGGCGGATGGCATTCACCCGAATGCGAAGGGGGTCGATGAGATCGTGAAGCGTATCCTGCCCAGTGTCGAGGCGCTGCTGAAGCAATAAGGGGCCACGATGCCACGCCTGTTTACCGGCCTTGAAATTCCGCCTGACGTGGCGCTCGACCTCGACATGATGCGCGGCGGCATTGCGGGCGCGCGCTGGATCGACCGCGAATCCTATCACATCACGCTGCGCTTCATCGGCGACATCGATGATGGGCTGGCGCGTGAAGTCGCCCAAGGATTGGAGCGGATCGAGGCCAAACCTTTCGCGTTGCGGCTTTCCGGCATCGGCGTGTTCGGCGGAGCCAAGCCCCACGCGCTCTATGCAGGCGTTGCGGAAAGTGCTGAACTTCTGAGATTGCAGGCTACGCAGGAGCGCATTTGCCAGGTCCTCGGCATGGCGCCGGAATCGCGCAAGTTTGCGCCACACGTCACGCTGGCCCGGCTCAAGAACCCGGATGTTGAGGCCTTGCACCGCTTCGCCGCGTCACATAACCTCTACCGCAGCCGGGTGTTCGATGTGGCGCGCTTCGTGCTCTTCTCTTCCCGGCCCTCGCGCGGGGGCGGTCCTTACGCGGTGGAGGACTCTTATCAATTACAGGCGGGGCTATGATGGATAAAACTCTCGTTGGGGTAGAGCGCGCCAAGGCGCTTCATGAGCTTCACGGCTGGGCTGAGGCCAAGGGCCGCGATGCCATCACCAAGACGTATCAGTTCAAGTCCTTCAGTCAGGCTTGGGGGTTCATGAACCGGGTGGCGCTGTTTGCTGAGAAAACCGACCATCATCCGGAGTGGCTGAACGTCTATGGCCGGGTGGAGGTGACGCTTTCTACCCATTCGGCGGGCGGCGTGACGCCGAAGGACATCGAACTGGCCCGCAAGATGGACCAGTTCGCAGCCGGGTGAAACGGCCCCGTGCAATTTCCTAAATTTCCTGTAACTTGAAGAAATGCGGGTGATTTCCCATAATCATGAGCAAAGTTTTTGCTGGAGGAACAAATGGCTGAACTAAGATACCCCTCGCAATCGCGAGTTGAGACCCGCGCTGCACTCGACCAGGGCCTCCGCTCCTACATGCTGGGCATTTACAACTACATGGCGCTGGGCGTTGCGGTGACGGCGGTCATCGTGATGGCGACCTACACCATCCCTGCGCTTGGCGCCGTCGCCAATGTGCTTGCGTTCCCGGCCCTGATCGGCCTGCTCGCCATGGGCTTCTTTGCCCAACGCCTGCTGATGGGCGGCACGGTGGCGCGGGCACATGTGGTCTACTGGGCCTATGTCGCGCTGTGGGGCATTGGCATCGCGCCGATGGTGAACCGCTATCTGGGCATCAACCCGTCCATCGTGATGACGGCCTTCCTGTCGGCTGCCGCCACATTCGGCGCAATGAGCCTGTGGGGTTACACCTCGAAGCGTGACCTCTCCGGCATGGGCGCAATGGCTGGAATGGCTCTGATGGGCTTGCTGGTCGCCGGGCTCGTCAACATGGTTGTCGCCATGTTCACCGGCGTCGGCCCCGGCACCATGATGATCAGCATGTTGATCTCCTTCGGCTTCGTGATCTTCGTGTCGCTGATCACGGCCTGGGAAACACAGATCATCAAGGAGATGTATGCGGAGGCCGATGGCAGTGAAGCAGTCGCCCGCAAGTCGATCTTCGGTGCCTTCATGCTTTACGGCAGCTTCATCAGCATCTTCGTGAACATCCTGCAGATCCTGGGGTTCATGAACTCCAACGAATAGCCCTGAAGTCAGGCCTAACCACGAACCCCGGTCCAACAGGCCGGGGTTTTTGTTTGCCGGCGTGTTAGACGGCAGAAAACTTTGGCGCTTTCGTCAGAACCTTCAGAACTGTTGCCAGATCGTGGCCGCGCTTCAGAATCAATCCACCCTGCGCGATGACCTGATACATGCCCTGCTTGCGGACCAGTGCCGGGTCCTTCACGATGCGGTAGAGCGGCACCTCGGATGAGCGCCGGAACACCGAGAACACGGCCTGTTCCGGACCGAAATCCATGGCATAGTCACGCCATTCCCCTTCGGCCACCTTGAGCCCATAAAAGCCAAGGATTGTCTGTAATTCCTTGCGGTCAAAGGCCACGCGCTGCGGTGCCACGGAATTCTTGGAATCTTCCCGTCCGGCCAAGGAACCAGTACTCCAGGGCCGGAGGGTTATGATGTCTTTGGACTCGTCCAACGGACCACCCCGCATTTGCGTGACAGGCTGATGTCAAAGATGAACCGGTTGCCGCGCCTTGGCAAGCACAGGCTCAAAGATCACCTTTCTGCCGTATTTGCATCAAGCTGCTGCCCAGCTTCGAGGTCATACAAGCATTGTTGCCTCTATCGGCCCGGCTGGCATTGAGCTTTCGGAAACTCAGCCCCCAACCCCTTCCGAAGCTTGTTTAGTCAGTCGGGCCATTCTCCCCATGTAGTCAGTGAGTTTGAGGTGTAGGCGTCGCGTTTCATGGCCGGAGTGACAATCACTCCGGCCTTTTTCTATCCCCCTTGACCCTTCGCATTCCGCACCCGATATCGGCACCCATGACATTCACGTGTTTGTGAAGAGGGTGACATGGCCAACGACACGACGGCAACACAGACTGCCACTGCAACATCCCATCAATTTCAGGCGGAAGTCGCGAAGCTTCTGCATCTCATGGTGCACTCGGTCTACTCAGACCGGGATGTGTTTCTGCGCGAATTGATCTCCAATGCCGCCGATGCGTTGGACAAGCTGCGCTACGAGGCGCTGGCCGAGCCCTCATTGCTGGAAGGCAATCCGGATCTCACCATCACGCTCATCCCCGACAAGGACAAGAAGACACTCACCATCACCGATACCGGCATCGGCATGAGTGAGCAGGAATTGATCGAGAATCTCGGGACCATCGCCAAATCCGGCACGCAGGCCTTCATGGAGAAGGCGAGGGCAGTGCAGGGCGATGTGCAACTCATCGGCCAGTTCGGCATCGGCTTCTATTCAGGCTTCATCGTCGCGTCGCAGGTGGATGTCATTTCGCGCCGGGCCGGCGCAGACCAGGCATATCAGTGGTCCTCCGATGGTTCAGGCAGCTTCACAATTGCGCCGGTTGAAACCGCACCACGCGGCACTTCCATCGTACTGCATCTCCGGGATGATGCCCTTGACTTCCTTGAGGACTGGAAACTCGAGAGCGTCGTCCGAACCTATTCCGATCACATCGCCCATCCGATCATGCTGGCCGTCGGAAACGAGACCGCGCGGCAGATCAACACAGCCAGCGCCATCTGGACGCGCTCAAAGTCTGATGTGACGGCGGAGCAGCACAAGGAGTTCTTCGGTCATATCGCTGGCAATTATTCTGATCCTGCCATCACGCTGCATTACCGCGCCGAAGGCCGGCATGAATATACAGTGCTGCTCTATGTGCCAGGTGAAAAGCCGTTCGACCTCTATGACCCGGAGCGCCGCGGCCGCCAGAAGCTTTATGTAAAGCGCGTCTATATCGCGGATGACGTTGAGCTGCTGCCCGCCTACCTGCGTTTCGTGCGCGGCGTGATCGATTCGGAGGACATGCCGCTCAACATCTCGCGCGAGATGCTGCAGAACAACCCGCAGGTCGCGGCGATCCGCAAGGCTGTCACCAACAAGGTGCTCTCCGAACTCAAGAAGGTGGCCGACAGCGATGATGCCGCCTTCCGTAAAGTCTGGGACGTGTTCGGCCCCGTCATCAAGGAAGGGCTTTACGAGGACATGGAGCGCCGCGACCAGCTCTATGACATCGTCCGCTTCAGGACCACCAAGGGCGACTGGGTGAGCCTCAAGGATTACATCGCCGGGCTGAAAGAGAACCAGACGGCGATCTATTACCTGACCGCCGAAGACGCCGCGAAGGCCAAGGCCTCGCCGCAGCTTGAAGGCTACAGGGCGCGCGACGTGGAAGTGCTGCTCCTCACCGATCCGGTCGATTCCTTCTGGGTGCGCACCGCACTCGGGTTTGAAGGCAAGCCCTTCAAGTCGGTGACGCAGGGCGCTGCTGATCTCGACCTCATCCCCCTTAAGGACGACGCTAAGGCGGATGCCGGGGATGATGCCTCCACCGCTCTCCTCGCCGCCGCGCTGAAG
This sequence comes from Hyphomicrobiales bacterium, assembly GCA_040383265.1. Lineage (GTDB taxonomy): Bacteria > Pseudomonadota > Alphaproteobacteria > Rhizobiales > Aestuariivirgaceae > Aestuariivirga. The sequence goes on along the minus strand of JBEIDW010000001.1, from coordinate 68,683 downwards.
CAGGCGCTGGGCGAGAAGGTGAAGGATGTGCGCGCCTCGAAGCGCCTCACTGAGAGCGCCGTTTGCATCGTCAATGACAGCATGATGGACAGGACGCTCGAGAAGCTTCTCTCTCGCCAGCAGGATTCAGGCGTCTCGGTGTCTGCCCCGATCCTCGAGATCAATCCGTCTCATGGGTTGATCAAGGCGCTGGCGGCGCAGGTGAACGCCAAGGGAGCGGCTTCGGTGGAGGATGCAGCCCAGCTTCTGCTGGATCAGGCTTTCATCATCGAAGGCGAGCAGGTTCCTGACCCGGTCGGTTTCGCCCGCCGCTTGGGCGAGGTGATGGCGAAGGCGTTCGGCTGATATTTGCCGCTCATCATGCCCGGCCTCAGAGCCGGGCATCCTTTTGTGTGATGGCCGCCCAAAAAGATGGCCGGGTCAAGCCCGGCCATGATGAGCGCAACCCAATTGCGTTTGTGCCTCAGTCCTTGGCGCGTTCCACGTAGGAACCGTCTTCCGTTGCCACCACAATGCGGGTGCCGGAGACGATATGCGGCGGCACCATGGTGCGCACGCCATTGGAGAGCACCGCCGGCTTGAAGGAGGACGACGCCGTCTGGTTCTTGATGGCGGGCTCCGTCTCGACGATTTCGAGCACCACGCGCTGCGGCAGTTCGATGGAGATGGGCGCTCCATTGAACAGTGCGATCTGGCATTCCATGCCTTCCTGCAGGAAGGGAGCCGAGTCGCCCAGCATGTCGCCCGTCACCTGGATCTGCTCGTAGTTCTCAGGATTCATGAACACGAAGTTGTCGCCATCCTGATAGAGATAGGAGTGCGTGATGGTTTCGACGAAGGCCCGCTCGAGGGGGTCCGTCGTCTTGTAGCGCACGACCGTCTTCACGCCGTCCGAGATGCGGCGCATGTCGATCGTCGTCGTCGGCGTGCCCTTGCCGGGATGCATGGATTCGGCCTTCAGCACGACATACAGCTTGCCGTCCTCATGCTCGATGACATTGCCCTTGCGGACACCGCTTGCAATAACCTTGACCAATTTCGTCTCTCGTTTCTGCCGGAATTGCCGGATTGGGTTGCGCGGGGTATTAGCAGCGGCCATTCCGGAAGCCAACCCCCCAAGGAGATTGCGCGTGGCCGAAGCCCCGTCCCGCTGGTTCGACCCCGCCCGCCACGCCGACCGGCGGCCTTTCCTGCTGGCCCGGAACCGGATGATCTCCGCCATCCGCAACTGGTTCGAGGCGCAGGGCTTTCTGGAGGTGGATGTGGCTGCGCTTGCCGTTTCCCCCGGCAACGAGGCCCATCTCCATGGTTTTTCCACGGATTTGATCCAGCCGGATGGCACATCCGAAAGGCGCTATCTGCACACATCGCCCGAATTTGCCTGCAAGAAACTGCTGGCGGCGGGCGAGACGCGTATTTTCTCCCTGGGCCATGTCTGGCGGAACCGGGAGCGCACGCTCACACACGCCCCGGAATTCACGATGCTGGAGTGGTACCGGGTCAACGAGCCCTACGAGACCATCATCTCCGATACGCTGGCGCTGGTCCGGCTTGCAGCGGAGGTTTCGGGCACGAAGCTGTTCCACTGGCGGGGCCGGGAGGCCGACCCCTTTGCCAAGGCTGACTGGCTGAGCGTCAATGACGCCTTCATCCGCCACGCCGGGGTGGACCTCTTGTCCACGATCCGCGATGACGGGACGGCGGACCGGGACAGGCTCGCCGCACTGTCTCCGGTCGCCTTCGGCCAGGACGAAAGCTGGTCCGATATCTTCAGCCGCATCCTGTCAGAGAAGGTGGAGCCGCAGTTGGGCAACGGCTGCATCACGGTTCTCTATGAGTATCCCTCCGTGGAAGCGGCCCTCGCCCGCACTTGCGCGCGGGACAGGCGCGTGGCCGAGCGCTTCGAGCTTTATGCCTGCGGGGTGGAGCTGGCCAATGGCTTCGGCGAACTGACGGACCCTGACGAACAGCGCCGCCGTTTCATTGCAGAGATGGATGTGAAGGAGCAAACCTACGGCGAGCGCTACCCCATCGATGACGAGCTGCTGGAAGCGCTCGCCATCATGCCGCCTGCGTCCGGCGTCGCCCTCGGTCTCGATCGCCTCATCATGCTCGCGGCAGGCGCCACGCGCATCGATCAGGTGTTGTGGACCCCCGTTCCGTGAGCCGCTGTCAGCGCGGCATCAGCGCCCAGTAATCCAGCTCCAGGATAACGCCCGGTTTATCCGGCGCGCCATCCTCCACCGGGGAATCCGTGCACGGAAGATCACGCGTGGCACGCGTCAGAATGCGTAGTGCACCCACGTCGCTGCGGCCCGGAAGTTCGGCCGTTTCGAGAATCTCCGACCACGCATAGACAGTGCCGCCCGCAAACAGTGGCGCCACATGCCGCCCGCCATTGATCGCGGCGATGTGGAAAGCATTGGCGAGGCCATTGAAACTCAAGGACCGCGCCAGTGAAATCACATGGCCGCCATAGATCAGCCTGCGGCCGAAGCGGCCCTGAGATTCCGAATGCTGGTTGAAGTGAACCTTGGCGGTGTTCTGGAAGAGCCGCGTTGCCAGCTGGTGCTCGGCCTCTTCCACCGTCATGCCATCCACATGGTCGATCTTTTCGCCCACATGATAATCGCCGAAGCGGTGGGGCGAGCCGGAAAGTCCGTTATCCCACGTCTTGTTATCGATCACCGGGCAGGCCGCGCCAAGCGCTGAAACATCCACACGTTTCGGCAACTGCGGCACATGGGCCTCGGGGGCGGGCGCGGATTCATCCTTCTTCCGCACCATCACCCAGCGCACATAGGAGAGAACCTCCTCGCCGCGCTGGTTGGTGCCAACCGAGCGCACATAGACAGTGCCCGTCTTGCCGTTTGAATTTTCCTTGAGGCCGATCACCTCCGAAACGGTTGCCAGCGTATCGCCGGGATAGACGGGTTTCAGGAACCGGCAATCGGCATAGCCCAGATTGGCGACGGCATTGAGCGAGATGTCCGGCACCGTCTTGCCGAAGACGATGTGGAAGGTGAGGAGATCATCCGCTGGGGCGGCAGGATAGCCGATGGCCTTGGCAAAGGCGTCTGATGACTGCACCGCAAAGCGCGAGCCGTAAAGGGCGGTGTAAAGAGACGAGTCACCCACCGTCACCGTGCGTGGCGTGGCATGGCGTACTTTCTGGCCGAGCCTGAAGTCTTCGAAGAAGTTACCGGGGTTGGTCTTGGTCGTCACGAGGTTACCTCCGCGATGGCCGCCACGCGTTCCGCCATGGCGAGGTGCAGCCGCTCCACCATCTTTCCGTCGATGGTGATGACGCCCTTTGCTGCATTCTCCGGCAGCTTGAAGGCCTTGATGACCTTGTGGGCCCACGCCGTTTCTTCTGCGGACGGCGAGAACATCGCGTTGCAGAGAGCGATCTGGCCGGGGTGGATGAGCGTCTTGCCGTCCATGCCCAGCGTCCGGCCTTGTTCGCATTCAGCCCGGAAACCCGCTTCATCCTTGAAGTCGTTGTAAACGCCGTCAATCACATCGAGGCCATAGGCGCGGGCTGCCAGCAGCGTCATCGACAGCCACGGGAGAATAGCGAAGCGCCCGCCGGTGGCGAGCGCGCGGGATTCCTTCAGCAAGTCATTTGTGCCGAGCACAAGGCAGGAAAGCCTTGCCGCCTGATGGCCGGAGGCGATGTCGCGCACGTTGAAGATGGCCAGGGGTGTTTCGATCATCGCCCACATCCGCGTGGCCTCAGCACCCCCCATGCCGGCATGGATGCGCGCAACATTCACGATGTCGCCGGGCGTGGCCACCTTCGGCACCAGAATGGCGTCCGGATTTGCTTCGGCTGCCATTTTCAGGTCATCGACGCCCCACGGCGTATCGAGGCCGTTGATGCGGATGACGAGCTCGCGCCGGCCATAGCCCCCCGCCTTCACGGCGGCAGCCACCTTGGCGCGGGCTTCCGGTTTGGCATCGGGGGCAACCGAGTCCTCAAGGTCGAGGATCAGGCAATCGGCATCAAGCGTCTTGGCCTTCTCAAGCGCCCGCTCATTGGCGCCGGGCATATAGAGAACGCTGCGTCTGGCTCGCAAGGTCATGGAATATCCGTAGGTTATTGCAGTGCAACGCTAGCCGCCGCATTGCATGAATGGAAGCCCACTTTTGGATGAGCCGCATGGCTTCGCCCTTGTGGCACCCTATGGCTTTGGGGCAATGTCGCGCGCCATGAGAGTGTTTGACATCGTGATTGTGGGCGCTGGCATCGTCGGCAGCGCCACGGCCCATTACCTCCGCAAAACGGGCTTCACCGGCTCTATTGCCATGGTGGAGAAGGATACGAGCTACCAGAAAGGCTGTACCGCGCTTTCGGTGGGTGGAATCCGCCAGCAGTTCTCGACGCCGGAGAACATTGCGCTCTCTAAATTCGGTGTCACCGTGGTGAAAAACCTGACGGAGGAGTTCGGGCCAGATGCCGATATTGGCTTCAAGGAACAGGGTTACCTGATTCTCGCCAGCGACAGCGGGCTCTCCATCCTCGAGGAAAATCATGCCGTGCAGATCGCCCATGGGGCGGATAATGTCCTGCTGCTGGGTACGGATGAGCTGTCCGCGCGCTTTCCATGGCTGATGGCTGATGACCTTGCGGCTGGATGCTTCGGTCTTTCCGGAGAAGGCTGGGTAGACCCCTATATCTTCGCATCGCTCTTCCGCAGATCCGCTCTCGCGCAGGGCGTGGAGTTCATCAATGCGGACGTGACAGCCGTCGCGCGCGATGGAAACAGTGTCACGGGGCTCACGCTCGCTGGCGGTGAGACCATCGCCTGTGGAATGCTCGTCAATGCGGCGGGCTATGGCGCAGGCCTGCTGTCCGCCATGGCGGGGATCGAACTCCCCGTTGGTCCGCGCAAGCGATATGTCTATGTGCTGGACTGCCCGCAGGCCACGGAGGCCTTGCGCAAGGCACCGCTCACCGTCATTCCCGGCGGCAGCTATTTCCGCCCCGAAGGCCGCAACTTCCTCGCGGGCCTCTCGCCCGATGAACAGGACGAGCCAAAGGAGCTCGATTGGGACGTGGATTATGCATGGTTCGAGGAGCGCATCTGGCCCGCACTCGCTGAGCGCATACCACTCTTCGAGGCAATCAAGGTGATTGGCGCATGGGTTGGCCATTATGACTATAATGCCTTCGACCAGAATGCCGTGATCGGGCCGCACCCGGAGGTGAAGAACTTCCTTTTCGCCAACGGCTTCTCAGGCCACGGGCTTCAGCAGGGGCCGGCGGCAGGCAATGCGATTGCCGAACTCATTCTTCACGGCGGCTTCCGCACCATTGACCTCTCGCGTTTCAGCTTCGAACGGATCGGCCAGAACACGCCACTGTTCGAGAAGAATGTCATCTGATGCGGGTGTTGAGCATTTCAAGCCAGGTTGTGTGGGGGCCGGTTGGCAATTCAGCCGCCGTTCCTGCCATGCAGGCCAGGGGCCACGAGGTGCTTCCGCTTCCCACCATCACGCTTTCAAACCACCCCGGCCACGGCGCGCCGAAGGGTTTTCGCACCGGGCCTGAGGACATGGCGCAGATGCTGGCGTCGCTCGAAGCCCTCGGCTCGTTGAGACACCTTGATGCAGTGCTGACAGGTTATTTTGCATCGCCCGAACAGGTGGAGGAGGTGGCCAAACTGATCGCCCGCATCCATCCGTCTTTTGTGCTGATCGATCCGGTGATTGGCGACCACGGCAGGCTCTATGTACCCGAAGCGGTTGCACAGGCAATTCGCAGCCACCTCCTGCCACTTGCCTCCTGCCTCACGCCGAATGGGTTTGAACTGGCCTGGCTTTCAGGCCGTGAGGTGACGGATGAGGCCAGCGCCATTGCCGCCGCGCGCGTGCTTGGCATTCCTGAAGTGCTCGCCACCTCCATTCCGGCGCAAGGCGATATGCTTGCCACCCTGCTGGTCACGGCGGATGAGGTCCATGCCGTTGCCACCCCGAAATTGCCAAGTGTACCGCATGGCACGGGGGATTTCCTGAGTGGGCTTTATCTCGCGGCGCGCCTGTCCATGCCATCGCCGCAGGCGCTCGCCACCGCCATGCAAACGCTTCAGCGCGCCATTGCCTTGAGTGCCGGAACGCCTGTGCTCGACGTGGCAGGCGCACTTCATCCGTCATGAACGCCGTCATCGGTGTTGATGGCTGTCCCGGCGGCTGGATCGCCGTGCGCTGGGGCGAAACGCTCTCGCATCATCTCTGCCGCAGCTTCGCTGAGGTGCTGGCGATGGAGGCGGACGTCATCGCGGTGGACATGCCCATCGGCTTTCCACAACTCTCTGGCCGTGAGTCGGAACGTCAGGTGCGCGCGAAACTGGGCGAACGGCAATCGAGCGTGTTCTCCGTTCCCGCCCGCGCCGCGGTGATGTGCACGGATTACCGCGAGGCCTGCGCCGCCAATCTTTCCCATTCCGACCCGCCAAAGAAAGTGGCGAAGCAGATCTTCCACATCTTCCCCAAGATGCGGGAGATCGACGCGCTGCTGACGCCCGCCCTCCAAGACCGCGTCTTCGAGGTACACCCCGAATTGGCCTTCTGGGCGATGCATGGTGAAAAGCCACTGGCGCTACCGAAGAAGGTCAAGGGCAAGGCCAATCCGCCGGGGCTGGAGTTGCGGAAAGCCCTTCTCCGCACCGCCCGCTTTCCAGTGGACGATCTGCCTGCCGCCACCTACCGCCGGGCCGATGTCGGGGCGGATGATCTTCTTGATGCCTGTGCCTGCGCCTGGAGCGCGCGGCGCATCCTGGCTGGAACATCCCGCCGTTTTCCAGCCGATCCGCCGCTTGACCAAAGGGGCTTGCGCATGGAGATCAACGCGTGACAAAGAGGCAGGAATTTCGAGGAAAGTGCCGAGCATGACCGTTAACCGCCACAACGCCCTGATGGGCAAGCCCGTCGCCGAAGAGATCACCCGCAATGTCTATTACGGGGTTGAGGAACTGGCCGCCAAGGGTTGGCCGGTGAAGCTCGTGTCGATCACCATTGGCGATGTGCCGGCGGTCAGCCTCTATGTCCGGAATCAGGCGCGCGGTGCGGAGCGCGCCGGTATCCTGTTTGAGGAGCGGAACCTTCCTTCCGCTGTGTCGCGTGTCGAGATGCTGGGCCTTCTGCAGGCGCTCAACACCGATCCACGCGTCACCGGCGTCATCATCCAGCGTCCGGTGCCGGAGCACCTGGATATCCGCGAATTGCAGACTGCCATCCACCCGCTGAAGGATGTGGAAGGCATGCACCCGGCCTCGATCGGTAATATCGTCTACCGCGACACGTCCATTGCGCCCTGCACGGCGGCGGCCTCGGTGGAGCTTCTCAAGCGCACCGGACTCAAGCTGGAGGGGCTTGAGGTGGTGGTGATCGGACACTCCGAAATCGTCGGCAAGCCCATCGCCTTCCTGCTCATGTCGGAAGGGGCGACTGTTACCGTCTGCCATCACATGACGCGCAATCTCGCCGTCCACTCGCGCGCGGCTGATGCGATCTTCGTGGCTGTGGGCAAGCCGCGCTTCATCACCCCCAACATGATCAAGCCTGGGTCCGCCGTCATTGACATCGGCATCAACCAGATCGAGGAAGGCGGGAAGAATATCACCGTAGGCGATGTCGACTATGACGCCTGCGCTGAAACCGCAGGCTGGATCACGCCAGTTCCCGGCGGCGTTGGCCCCGTCACCGTCTCGATTCTCATGCGCAATGCGCTGACCGCCGCGCAGGCGCAGAAGCGCCATTATGATGAGGTGTTCGGCGGCAAGGGCGAAGCGCCCATCAATCTGGCCCCCGCCGAATGAGCATCACGCGCGAAGCCATCACCCGTTCTGCCCAGCGTATCACGGGCCATGTGCGGCGCACGCCGGTGGTCGATGTTGTGGTCGAAGGCGTCGAACTGCCCGTCACGCTCAAGCTCGAACTGCTTCAGCATGCGGGCAGCTTCAAGTCCCGCGGGGCGTTCAACACGCTGCTTGGCGCGGCAGTTGGCGCAGGCGGTGTTGCCACTGCGTCTGGCGGCAATCATGGTGCGGCGGTGGCCTATGCCGCGCAACGGCTTGGTCACAGGGCGAGGATCTTCGTTCCAGACATCTCGTCACCCGCCAAGGTCGCGCGCATCGCCTCCTATGGGGCGGACATCGTGCAGCGCGGCGCAAACTATTCCGAGGCGCTGGCGCTCTGCGAAGCCTATATCGCCGAAAGCGGCGCAACCAGTGTTCACGCCTATGACGCCCAGCCGACGCTTGAAGGTCAGGGTACGCTGGCGCGCGAGCTTGAAGCACAGGCTCCGGGTATCGATACGCTGCTCGTTGCGGTGGGGGGCGGCGGCCTCATTGGCGGCATCGCGGCGTGGTACCAATCGCGTGTGAAGATCGTTGGCGTCGAGCCCTTCACGTGCAACACGCTGCATGCTTCGCTTGCCGCAGGCGACCGCGTGGCGGTGAAGACGTCGGGCCTTGCAGCGGATTCGCTCGGTGCCACCACGGTGGGCAAACTCATGTTCGACATCGCGAAGAATCACATCGCTGACGTGGCGCTGATCTCCGATGACGATATCCGCAATGCCCAGCGCAAACTTTGGCGCGAGATGCAACTGGTCACGGAACCGGGTGGTGCGGCGGCCTTCGCTGCCCTTCTGTCGGGTGCCTACAAGCCCGAAAAAGATGAGCGCGTTGGCGTCGTCGTTTGTGGCGCGAACACGTCGATGGAAGCCTTCAGCCAGCTCTTCGCGTGAGTGTCAGCATCGCGTCTGCGGCGTCCTCTCCTGCAATCACCGCGCCCTCGAACCAACCGGCCTGTTCGCGCGCATAGTCGGACGAGGCAAACGCCACCCGTCCCTCCGGCGCCCAGGTCCCGGGGTCGAAACCGTCTTCATGCCCGGCGAGTGCGGCCACCCAGGTGCCACGCGCAAAGGGGTCTTCCACCCAGTCGTGCCAGTCATGCGACAGGATACGCGCGTTGGGAAAGAGCTTCGCCGCCTGCGCTTTCACCCATGCTGCATCAGACGGGTGAGTGTCCTTGCCCGTTAGCCCGAAGGCCACGATCAGCGTCGACCCATCATCCGCCTTGCGTTCGGCGAAAGCGAATTCAAGGCCGCTGCCATCGCCGGTGACGAGCGTTCCCACCGGCACGCCCTCCGCCTTGATCCAAAGCTTGAACGATCGCCCGCCATGGCCCAGCGAGATGGCGCCTCGCTTTGCCTCTGAAAGCGTGGGCGTGACGTGCAGGGGCTTCAACTGATTGAGGCCAAGCGCTAGGATGACGCCCTTCGCGTGATGGGTTGCCCCACCCGCCGTCACCGCAACGCCGCTTGCCGTTTGCGTGACAGTCGTGACGGGGGCAGACGTGATCACCTGCGCACCGGAGGCCGCAATCATGCGTTCGGCCAGCGCGCCCATCCCGGGCGTCACTGTATCGGACCAGAAGCGGATCATGCCCTCGGCCAGGCCATTGTCATACGCGCAGCTCGCGAGGAATTCGGAGGCAGCGACCGTGGCGTGATCACCATTGCCCGATACCGTCCACCACGCAGAAAACAGTCCACGCGTTGATGCCGGGCAGCCGAGCCGGTCAAGATAGGCTTCGAAGGAGATGCCGCGCAGTGCCTGTCCTGCCTCGTTTTCGGAAAAGCCCTTCTTGAGAAGGATCGCATCCACGGCCACGCGGGCAATGGCACGTTCATGCGCTGTCACATCTGCCGGCGAAGCAGGCGAATCGGCATGCAGCGCACCATCGCGCAACCACAAGCGATGGGTGACGGGGTGTCTCGGCCGCAGGCTCAGCCCATGTTCCGCCACAAGCGTACGCAGCCGCGTGTGCCACGGCGTGATCCACGCGCCGCCGAATTCGAGGTCAGGTCCACCCGTGCCGAATGCGCGGGCAAAGGCGCGGCCGCCCAGCCGGGCCTGCGCTTCAAGCAGCGTGACGCGCTGTCCCGCCTTTGCAAGTTTCAGGGCTGCAGCAGCGCCTGCGAGCCCGCCGCCTGCGACAATGACATCCGCGTCCATCATGGTCGACACCTAGCATATGCGTCCGGCACTGTCAGCGTGTGAACAGCGCCACGACTTCCACATGCGAGGACCATTTGAACTGATCCACGGCGGTAACACGCTTCAGCGTGTAGCCACCGCCAGTCAGAATTTCCGCGTCACGCGCGAAGGTTCCGGCATCGCAGGAAACGGCCACCACGGTTTTCACCTTGGAGCGCGCCAGTTGCCTTGCCTGCGCCTCGGCCCCGGCGCGCGGCGGGTCGAACACCACGGCATCGATCAGCTTCATCTCGTTTGGTACAAGCGGCTCACGGAAGAGATCGCGCACGGCGGCGGTGATGGGCTTGAGGCCCGTCGCTGACCGGATGGCGCCGTTCAGCGCGGCAATGGCGGCGCGGTCGCCGTCATAGGCCTCAACCTTCGCCCGCTGCGCCAGCCGCAAGGCGAAAGGTCCGATGCCGCAGAACAGGTCTGCCACCAACTTCGCCTTGCCCACATAATCGAGCACGAGGCCAGCAAGCGCTTCCTCGCCTGCTGCAGTTGCTTGCAGGAAGCCGCCGGGCGGCAAGGCCACATCCGCCGTGCCAATTCGCAGGCGCGGCGGAGCGGCGGTGGCGATCACCTCGCTGTTGACCGTGAGGCGGGCCAGTTTCAGCGTGGCGAGAAAATCCGCCAGCCTTGCATGTTCGGCTGCGACGAACTTGCGCTCTGCCCTGACGCTCACATCAAGGCCGGTGAGGGTCGCCGTCACCGCCACGTCGCAGTCGCCCAGCTTCGCGGCAATGCTGCGCGCGATGTCGAAAGCGGGAGACAATGCAGGTTCGAGAACGGGGCAGGCGTCGATATCAAGGAGGGTGTGGCTGCGTGCTTCCATGAAGCCAGCCGTTGCCTGCTTGTCCTTCCGCCGCGCATGAATACTCACGCGGCGGCGGCCCGCGCCATGCGCATCAATGCAGTCTGGCGTGGTGATGGACATGCCTTTTGCCGCAAGCGCCTCCACCACAAGGCCGGCCTTCCAGGCGCGGTAAGGTTCTTCGCGCCAATGCTGCAACTGGCAGCCGCCACAGCGGCCATAGTGCTTGCAGAAGGCCTGTATGCGGTCAGGAGAAGGCTGGTTGATGGAAACCAGCGTGAGCCGTTCACCTTCGCCTGTTGCCGTAACCTCTTCAGCAGGAAGTGTGCCCGGCACGAACAGGGCGCGGCCATCCTCATGCGCAACGCCCTCGCCGCGGCGACCCATGTCATCAATATGCAGTTTGAAATCAGTCATCGGAACTCACTGGCGGATAGGCGATGGCGATGCCGTGGCCTGCACGCAACGAGAGTCGTACCGGCCCCAGCGCTACATTGGAAAGTGTGAGGGTTGAACCCAGCGGAACGCTGCGGTTCACAAGCGGCCACTTCACGCCGTCGAGATCCAACCCTTCGAGATCGGTATAGGGGATGATGGACAGGCGGGTTTCTGGCGGAAGATCCATCGCTGTCTCGCCGGGAATGAGCGGCCAGGCTTCCTCAGCGCCGCTGGTCAGCAGGCAGGTCAGGCCCTGCCTAGCAATGGCGAAACTCTGGCCCAGAACGCCCATGGTGTGGTCGGTCTGGCCGCCAAGGCCGCCCAGCAGCACGAGTTCCGTTGCACCCCGGCGGATGGTCTCGGCCACGGCGATGGCCCCGTCGGTGGCGTCCTTCTCGGCCGGAAAGGTCTCGCGCGGCACATCGCGGTATTGCAGGGTCAGTTCGGAACCGGCGGAATCGAAATCCCCCACCCAGAGTTCCGGCACAAGGCCCAGGCTCGCGGCATGCATCATGCCGCTGTCGGCGGCAATCACGCGCGCGCCCCGGATCTGGCCGCGGAGCCTCGGTGTCACCGTCAGGTCGCCCCCGAGAAGAATGGCAAATCGTGTCATTCTTGACTCCCTAGCAAAACTGTCTTGCCAGCGCATCCCCGAAGCATTACCACTGTGATTGCTCTCAACGGGGTGCCGCTCCAAGCGGCTGAGATGGAATAATCGTGTTCCAGACCCGCTGAACCTGATCCGGATCATGCCGGCGGAGGGATTGTGGGCGGATGTTCTCCCCCGAGGATATCCAAACCTCCATCCAACGGCGAATGGAGGAATGATGAAGAAAACTCTGACTGCTCTGTTCGCGCTTCTCTCGCTCACCGCACCTGCGGTGGCGAAGGATACGCTGACTGTTTACACCTATGACAGCTTCGTTTCCGAATGGGGCCCTGGGCCCAAGGTGAAGGAAGCCTTCGAAAAGGAATGCGGCTGCATTCTGGAATGGGTTGCCCCCGGCGATGGCGTCGCGATGCTGAACCGCCTGAAGCTCGAAGGGGCCGGCACCAAGGCAGATGTGGTGCTGGGACTCGACACCAATCTCACGGCTGAAGCCCAGAAGACGGGCCTGTTCGGCAAGCACGGGATGGACCTGGGCGAGGCGAAGACGCCTATTCCGTGGGCGGATGAATACTTCATGCCGTTTGACTATGGTTACTTTGCTGTTGTTTATGACACTGAAGTCATGAAAGATCCGCCGAAGTCGCTGGACGAATTGGTCAACGGCGACCCCAAGCAGAAGATCGTGCTACAGGATCCGCGCTCCTCGACGCCGGGCTTAGGCTTCCTGCTGTGGATGAAGAAGGTCTATGGCGACAAGGCTCCGGAAGCATGGAAGAAGCTGCAGGGCCGCGTCCTCACCGTCACCCCTGGCTGGTCTGAGGCTTATGCGCTTTTCACCAAGGGCGAAGCCCCGATGGTGCTCTCCTACACCACCTCTCCCGCCTATCATGTGATCGCCGAGAACAGCGAGCGCTACAAGGCTGCCTCCTTCGCGGAGGGCCATTACCTGCAGGTGGAGGTCGCGGGCATTATCGAGACCAGCAAGAACAAGGAACTGGCGAAGAAGTTCATGGCCTTCATGATGGACCCGGGCTTCCAGGACCAGATCCCCACCAATAACTGGATGTTCCCGGCGGGCAAGACGTCTGAAGCGTTGCCGCCCGCCTTCGACCAACTGGTGAAGCCGGACAAGACGCTGCTCTTTTCGCCGGAAGAGGTAGAGCAGAACCGCCGCGCCTGGATTGACGAGTGGCTGAACGCCACGGTGCAGTGACGACTTACCAACCATCGCGGGCGCCGGCCTATGCGGCGCTCGCCTTTTTGTCTCTCGCCCTCGCTGCTGGCTTCCTGCCTGTGCTGCGCATGGGCGTGGAGCAGGGGCTTCGCGGCCTTGATCCGTATATCTTCCGTGTCTTGAGCTTCACCCTGCTTCAGGCAGGGCTTTCGACGGTGCTGTCGGTGATGCTCGGCCTGCCATTGGCCCGTGCGCTGGCAAGGCAATCGCGCTTTCCGGGGCGTTCCGCGCTGGTACGGCTGTTGAACCTGCCGCTGGCACTGCCCTCCATCGTTGTCATCATCGGCATCATTGAGATTTATGGCACCAAGGGCTGGCTTGGCGGCTGGTTCAATCTCTATGGCCTCACCGGCATCCTGCTGGCGCATGTCTTCTTCAACGCGCCGTTGGCCGCGCGGTTGATTCTCTCGGATCTCGAGCGCATCCCGCCGGAAAGCTGGAAACTCGGCAGCCAGCTTGGCCTCACCTCTTTCGCTCAATGGCGCATCATCGAGTGGCCGGCGATCCGTGGCGGCCTTCCCGGTGCGGCGTTGCTGATCTTCCTGCTCTGTGCCTCGAGTTTCGCCATCGTGCTGACCTTGGGTGGTGGCCCCCGCGCTACCACGCTGGAAGTGGCGATCTACCAATCACTGCGGGCTGATTTCGATCCGCAGCGCGCCTCCATGCTGGCACTGGTGCAATTGGCGTTGTGCGCAGGCCTTGCAGTGCTGGCGCAGCGCTGGGGTGGCTTCGCGCTGGGCATCCCCATGTTGCGGCTGGGTGGCCGGCGGTATGACGGCAAGACGATGAAGGCCCGCCTGCTTGATGCGGTCGTGATTGCGCTGGCACTCGCATTGCTTGTGCCGCCTCTGGCGGCGCTTATCACGGCGGGTATCAGCCGCATCGCTCTTTCACCTGTGCTGCTCAAGGCGATCGGGACGAGCCTGGCCCTCGGCTGTGCCAGTGCCGCGCTCTCATTCGCGCTGGTCTGGCCGCTGGCGGTTCTTGCGGTGCGTAAGGACGCATGGCGCAAGGTTGCGTCGCTCGCGGTGCTCACCTCATGGATCGTGCCGCCCGCGGCTCTTGCCACTGGCTGGTTCATCACGCTCATCGCCTATTCCGGCCTCGGGGGTCTTGCGGCTTTCCTTGTCATCGCCATGAATGCGTTGATGTCGTTGCCCTTCACCGCCCGCGCCCTCTTACCCGCCCTCGCCCAATCATCGCAGGCGCATGACAGGCTTTGCTTGGGCCTCGGCCTTTCCGGCTGGAGCCGTTTCCGCCTCATTGAACTGCCAGTCATGAAGCGGGCCATCGGGCTTGCCCTCGTCATGGCGCTGATCCTGTCGCTCGGCGACCTGACCGCCATCTCACTGTTTGGCACGCAAGACTTCGTGACGCTGCCCGCGCTGATTTACCGTCAGATGGGAAGCTACCGCTTCGATGAAGCCATCGGTACGGCACTGGTGCTGGGCCTGATTGTGCTGGCCTTATCAACGCTGGCCGAACGTTGGAGTGAATCCAGATGATCCGCCTCGACCACATACGCTTCCGCTATGAAGAAATGGACATGGCCTTCGATGCTGTGTTTCCGAAGAACTCCTTGACGGCCATCATCGGTCCCAGCGGCAGCGGCAAATCTACGCTTCTGAACCTCATCGCGGGCTTTGAAACGCCACAGTCTGGCCACGTGCTGATCGAGGGGCAGAATGTCACCGCCCTTCCGCCGGATCAGCGTCCGGTCAACATGATCTTTCAGGATAACAATGTCTTCGCGCATCTTTCCGTGTGGCAGAACGTGGCGCTGGGAGTGTCGCCCTCGCTGAAGCTGGATGTGGATCAGAAGTTGCGCGTGGATGCGGCCCTAAAGGAGGTTGGCTTGCATGCACTGGCGGGGCGCAAGCCTGGCGAGGTTTCAGGCGGCGAGCGCCAGCGCGTGGCGGTGGCGCGGGCGCTGGTGCGCGACAGGCCCGTGCTGCTGCTGGATGAGCCATTCGCCGCGCTTGGCCCCGCGCTCCGGCGGGACATGCTGGACCTTGTGATCGCGATGCGGATCGCCAAAGGCCTGACCGTGCTGATGGTCACCCACCAGCCGGAAGACGCCGAATATGCAGCCAGCCACACCGCCTATCTCGAGAACGGCCGCCTGCTGGCGTTGAAGCCCACGGCGGACCTCTTCGCCGCCACTGATCTTCCCGGGCTTCAGGCCTATCTGGGGGACTGGAGAAGCTGAGGTCTTTCCTGTAGGAGCCCTGCTGACATGAGCAGGATCCTTCTTCACCTTCGCGGCATCGGCCTCACATTCGGCGGCCGCCCCATTCTCGAAAACGCCGAACTGGCCGTGGCTGAGGGCGAGCGCGTGGCGCTGGTCGGGCGCAATGGCTCCGGCAAGTCCACACTTCTCAAAATCGCCGCCGGCATGATCGAGGCTGACAAGGGTGAACGCTGGGTGCAACCTGGCACGACGATCCGTTATCTGCCACAGGAGCCGGACCTCTCCGCCTACGCCACGGTGCGTGACTATGTGGAAGGAGGCCTGGGGCCGACGGATGATGCGCATCGCTGCACCTATCTCCTGCGCGAGCTCGGGTTGACCGGCGATGAAGACCCGAAGCGCCTTTCGGGTGGCGAAATCCGCCGCTCGGCCATCGCCCGCACGCTTGCGCCAGAGCCTGACATCCTGCTGCTGGACGAGCCCACCAACCATCTTGATCTCCCGGCCATCGAGTGGCTGGAAGCGGAGTTGAAATCCCTCCGCTCGGCCTTCGTGCTGATCAGCCATGACAGGCGCTTTCTGGAAGCCCTCTCCAACCGCACCGTCTGGCTGGACCGCGGCGAATCTCGCAGGCTGGAGCGCGGCTTTGCGCAGTTCGAAACCTGGCGGGATGAGGTTTTGGCCAAGGAAGAGGCTGAGCAGGCGCTTCTCGCCAAGCGCATTGAAGCCGAAGAACACTGGATGCGCTATGGCGTCACTGCGCGCCGGAAGCGAAACATGCGGCGCGTGGAACTGCTGTCAACCTTGCGCAGTGAGCGGAAGGAACATGTGGGAAGCCAGGGCGCAGTGCGCATGGCCTCCTCCTCCGGAGACATGTCCGGCAAGCTGGTGGCGGAAGCAAAGGGCGTTTCCAAGAGTTTCGGTGAACGGCCGATTGTCGCCAATCTCGATCTCCTGATTATGCGGGGTGACAGGCTGGGCATCGTCGGCCCCAATGGTGCCGGGAAAACCACGCTCATCAAGTTGCTCACCGGGCAGTTGGAGCCTGACAGTGGATTGATCCGCCTCGGCGCCAATCTGCAAACCGTGATGCTGGACCAGAGCCGCCAGAGCCTCGATCCCAACGCGACGCTGTCCGATGTCATCACCGATGGCCGCGGGTCTTCGGTCACGGTCAATGGCGAGACCAAGCACGTCATTTCTTATATGAAGGATTTCCTGTTCTCTCCTGACAAGGCGCGAACGCCTGTCAATGTTCTGTCGGGCGGTGAGCGCGGGCGGCTGATCCTGGCGCGCGAATTGGCCAAGCCATCGAACCTGCTGATCCTCGACGAGCCGACCAACGACCTCGACCTCGAGACACTCGACATGCTGCAGGAGATGCTGGCCGATTACCAGGGCACCATCCTGCTGGTCAGCCATGACCGTGATTTTCTGGACCGTGTCGCAACGTCGGTGCTGATGGCCGAAGGCGATGGCACATGGACCGAATATGCAGGGGGCTATTCCGACATGGTGGCCCAGCGCGGGCAGGGTGTGGAAGCACGCAAGGCGAAGGCGGAGGAGAAGCGCTCTCATGGTGCGCAGGCGTCAGCACCTCAGGTTCCACAGGCGCAGCGCAAGCTGTCCTTCAAGGACAAGCACGCCCTTGAGACGCTTCCTGCTGTGATGAAGAAGCTGGAAGACGAGATCGGTACGCTGGAAGCAAAGCTGGCGGATGGCGCGTTGTTCTCGCGTGATCCCAAGGCTTTCGATGCCGCCGCCGCGCGTCTCACCGCGGCGCGTGATGAACTGACGGCATCCGAAGAACTCTGGCTCGAACTTGAAATGAAGCGTGAGGCGCTTGAGGGGTAGGCCTTACCAGCCGCCACCACCACCGCCGCCACCTCCGCCGCCGGATGATCCGCCACCGCCAGACCCTGAGCTGCGCCCCGGCGCAGTGGCTGCGGCGGCCGTGCTGGCGGCGAGACTACGGCCCAGGCTGTTGGTGAAGCCATCGGAGCGGCCAAAGTCCCAGTTGCGGCCAGAATACCAGATGGGGCCTGTGGCGCCTGCCGCCGCCGCGGCAGCCAGCACCGCGGCGAATTTCGCATTCCATTCATTTTCACAATCGAGTGCCAGCGCGTAAGGAAGGTAACGCTCAAAGAGTTCAGGCGTCTTTTCCGGCGGGTTCAGCACCTTGAGCCGCTCTTCCTCAGCCGTTGAGAGATAGAGCCGAAAGCCCTCGATCTGATCAAGCAGCTTGCGGCCGGAACCCGTTGGCGCGCGGAGCAAGTGGTAGAACACCACATTGAGGATGCCGAGGAACGCTGCCGTGGCGAGCAGCATGTAGAGCATCGGTGACGATCCACCCTGCAACAGCATCATGGCTGGTGCGATGACGCCAGCGCCAATGAAGGGCACGAGGAACAGAAGCCCCGCGAGCGAAGAGATTTTTTGCCAGATGCCGCGCCCGCCCAGGACGCCCTTCAGCGTGGCCCAGCCGAAGCCGATGATGGCTGACCACCACACGCCCATCCAGATGATGGCGAAAAGGCCCGGCACGCCCTGATCGGGCGGCAGCAGCAATCCACCGATGATCAGGCAGGCCACCGAGATGGCAAGTCCCCCGGCAAACCAGCCCAGATTACGCAGGAATACCCTGCCCTCATATTCATCCTTGAGTGCGCTCTCGAGCGCGGCTTTAGCGGCCTGAACTGCAGGGCGATTGGCCTGGCGGAGTGCGGTTGTTCCCTGCGGGAGTGATTGATCGAGCGCTTGTTCTGATGTCGAGAGGGCGGGGGCTGATGCTGGGGCCGAAAGCTTTGTGATGCTGTAGCCGCCGTCATCATCATCAATCCTCAGGCGGCCCTTGACCGCCAGCCCCACGAGTGCCGCAGCAAAGCCCTTGTTGTCTGCGCCATAGCGCGTCACATAGCGCATGGCGGCAGGAGATAGGCCTTGCGGCGGCGTGAACAGCGGAATGATCGTGCCTCTCACCGGGTCGCGCCCCACCCGGTTCCAGGCGAAGAGGAAATACGAAGCAGAGGCGATGAGCCCCAGCGCCAGCGCGAAAAGCCCCGCGTTGTCCGCCAGCCACCAGCGCCATTGGTCGGTTCCGCTTGGCGGCGTCAGAATGCCCTTCTGCCAGCCGACGGCGACAGTGAAGCCTTCACCGGGCGCGAGCGGTTGCGTGGTTTCCGCGACGTAGGCGGTGCCACTTGCGGTGATCACACGGGCATCGCCACCCGCTTCGCCCTGAGAGCCGGTATACTCCGCATGCTGAAGAATATCTGCGCCGGCGGGCAGGCGGATCTCGGCGCGCGCATGGTCAATGGGCAGCGACCAGCCATTGCCCGTCACGTTCCAGTAGAGCTCGTCGTATTTGGCGAAGAAGCCGATCTGCCGCGTGGTGCGGTAAGTGATGTCATAGGTGTGAGGGCCGTCATCCAGCAGCACATCCGCGTTGCCGATGCGGACGCGCACGCCATTGGCAATTGGTTCAAGCGCATAGGGTTCGGCGTGTCCATTGCGCCTCACCTGCGCGACCTCGAAGCCAACAGTGACCCTCTGGCCATGCGGGTCCGTGTAGAGGGTTGGGAAATCGCGGAAGATGCCACGGCGAATCTGGCGGCCCTCCGCCACCACGGTGATTGTCTCATGCATGCTGAGCGACGCATCGGCATTTACCGTCGCCGCGCTGACAAACGCCGTGATGCGCTCCTCCGCCCAGGCGGGGCTGGCGCAGGCGATCAGCAGAAGAAGGCAAAGGCCGAGGCGGCGCATCAGCGTGCCTTGAAGTCGACCTTCGGAACCTCGCGGGCTGCTGCATCGCCAATCTCGAAGAATTCCGCCTTGGTAAAGCCGAACTGGCCGGCGATCAGGTTGGTCGGGAAGCTTTCGATCATGGTGTTGAGGTTTCTCACCGCGCCATTGTAGTAGCGCCTGGACATCTGGATCTCGTCTTCGGTGTGGGAGAGCTTGTCCTGCAGGTCGCGGAAATTGGCATCCGCCTTCAGCTCCGGGTAGGCCTCGGCAACCGCGAAGAGCTTGCCAAGGGCGGCTGTCATGGCCTGGCCCGTGGCCGACTGTTCGGCAACCGTGCCGCCGGAGATGGATTTTGCCCTGAGGTCCGCAATGTCCCGGAACAGCTTGTCCTCATGCGCGGCATAGCCCTTCACCGTTTCGATCAGGTTGGGGATGAGGTCAGCGCGGCGGCGGAGCTGCACGTCAATGCCGCTCCAGCCTTCGGCCACGAGGTTCTTGTTCCGAACCAGCCCATTGTAGGCGAGGATCAGGTAACCGCCGAGAAGGACAATGAGACCCAGAAGACCGTAACCGAACATGCGCGTTCTCCCTCTTCCTGTTGGCGGCCAGTATGATGCCGGGCGGGAGACGAGGCAAGCTCAGGCGAAGGGCCGGTCATGGGTGAGGGAGGGAATGCGCTGGCGCGTCTGCGAAACCTGATCCAGGTCGATCTCCGCCATCACGATGCCGGGCTTCTCGCCGCCATCAGCCAGCACCCGGCCCCATGGATCCACGATCAGCGAGTGGCCGTAGCAGTCCGCACCACCGGCAAGCGTTCCGCACTGGCCGGGCGAAACCACATAGGCGCCGTTCTCAATGGCGCGCGCGCGTTGCAGCACATGCCAGTGCGCCTCGCCTGTCACCCTGGTGAAGGCGGCGGGTGCGGCAAGCATCTGTGCGCCCGCCTTGGCATAGGCGCGGTAGAGATGGGGAAAACGGATGTCATAGCAGATCGACAGGCCGATCTGCCCTTCTG
Organism: Hyphomicrobiales bacterium; assembly: GCA_040383265.1. Classification (GTDB taxonomy): domain Bacteria; phylum Pseudomonadota; class Alphaproteobacteria; order Rhizobiales; family Aestuariivirgaceae; genus Aestuariivirga. The sequence continues at coordinate 48,588 of JBEIDW010000001.1, read as the reverse complement.
TACACGGAGTAATAACACCCTTTTCGCCGGCGGCGATGGTGGCGGACTCGTGATAGGCCTTGCCTTCTCCGAGGTTGATGTCGAACAGGTGGATCTTGTCATACCGCGCCGCGATATTGCCGTTACGGTCCAGCATGAAGCTTCGGTTGAAAATGCGGCCATCCGGCGCGCGGATGCCGATGGAGCCGATGAGAAGGAAAATCTCCAGTTCCTCCGCCAGAGACCGAAATGCAGGAAGGGCCGGGTGCTCGGCTTCCGCGAAGGCCACCGGGAACATCTTGCCGTCCCGCGTCTCAAGCCCTGCGCAATATTCCGGCGTGGCGATGAAGCGCGCGCCCATGCCGGCCGCGTCGCGGATCATGGCGGACAGCATGGCGATATCCGCCCCAAGATCAGGCGTGGCGGTGGACTGGATGCAGGCGGCCTTGAATGTCATGCGGTTCTCTTAGCCTCTCCAGCCTCAAGCGTGAAGAAGGAGCGGATCACGTGCAGCGAGGCGCGGGAGGCTAAGCAGATCATCCACTCCTCCATTTCCGTGGTCCAATCCGGAATTGGCAGCACGGCCAGCCTGCCGTCCGGGACCAGTTCGCCCTCCGACATGATGGCAAGCCCCAATCCCTGGGCCGCCGCCTCGCGCGCTGCTTCCCGGCTTTCGATCTCGATCGTTCCCGACAGTGTGAGGTTGCGTCGCGCGCATTCTTCCAGCAGCAGGCGGCGCGTCATGGAGCCTTCCTCGCGCAGGATCAGCGGCAGCTTCACCAGCGAGTCGAAACCAATGTCTTTCAGCCTGGAAAGCCGGGAGGAGCGCTGCACCACAGCGACCAGCCTGTCACTTCTCAGTTTCCGGGCAAGGAAAGACGGCTCCGCCGGACGCTCCGCCGTCACCGCAATGTCGATCGAAAAATCTTCCAGCCGCTTCAGGAGTTGCGCCGAGTTTCCGGTCACAAGCCGTACCGAGAGTTTTGGGTGTTTCAGCCGGAAACGCGCGAGATCGGGCAAGATGTGCGCGGCAGCATCGGCCCCGATGGTGAGTTGTCCCTCTTCCAGCGTGCGCCCGCGCGAGAGGAGTTCCACCGCCTGCGCCTCCGCTTCGAACAGGCGCTCGGCGATTGCAAAGAGCTTGCGGCCCATGTCCGTCAGGCTGACCCCGGCGGCCGCGCGGGTGAAGAGTTGCACGCCATAGGCGTCCTCCAGTTTTCGCACATGGTCGGAAACGGCGGGCTGTGTGAGGTTCAGGGCCTCCGCCGCGCGGGAGAAGCCGCCATGAACCGCAACCGCGTGGAAGGCCTTGATCTGTGCGTGACGCATATCGCTCAAACTGATAGGGTTTATCAGAACATACGATTTGACTGATAATGGTCAAGCGCACATTTTGTGGGCCGGAAATCACCTGAGGATAAGTCCCATGGACAAGCAGACCAACCGCTTCAACGGCCCGCCCGGCCAGGAAGACATGCCCTATCTGTTGACGCCGGGTCCGCTCACCACGTCGCGCGGCGTCAAGGCTGCCATGCTGGCTGACTGGGGTTCGCGCGACATCGAGTTCCGTCGGGTCGTCAGCGATATCCGCAAGGGCCTGCTCAGCCTCGCGCACGCCGATGATTCCTATGAATGCGTCATCATGCAGGGCTCCGGCACCTTCGCCATCGAAGCCGCACTCGGTGCGTTCTGCCCGAAGGAGGGTGGCAAGACGCTGGTTGTCGCCAACGGCGCCTATGGTGACCGCGCTGCCGCCATCCTGACCCGCCTCGGCCGCCCGGTCGTCAAGATCGACAAGGGCGACAGCGCTGCGCCTTCCGCCGAAGAGGTTGCCGCCAAGCTCGACGCGGATCCGATGATCAGCCATGTCTGGGTCATTCATTGCGAAACCACCTCTGGCATCGTCAACCCCATCGGCGAGATCGCGCGCGTCACCAAGGCGCGCGGCAAGGCCTATATGGTCGATGCCATGTCCTCCTTCGGCGCGCTGGCGCTGAACATGATGGATGGAATGGACGTGATGGTGTCCTCCTCCAACAAATGCATCGAAGGCGTTCCCGGCTTCTCCTATGTGCTCGTGAAGCGTGACATGCTGCTCGCCTCCAAGGGCATGAGCCATTCGGTGGTGCTGGACCTCTATGAGCAGTGGAAGGGGCTTGAAGCCAATGGCCAGTTCCGCTTCACGCCGCCCACCCATGCGCTCGTGGCCTTCCATCAGGCGATGAAGGAACATGCGGAGGAAGGCGGTGTCGCGGCCCGCGGGAGCCGCTATGCCCGTAATGCGCAGATCCTCATCAAGGGCATGCGCGGCATGGGCTTCACCACGCTGCTCTCCGACAATGAGGCGGGCCCCATCATCCAGACATTCCTGACCCCGCGCGACCCGAACTTCGATTTCGAGAAATTCTACGAAGACCTGCGGCTGCGCGGCTTCGCCATCTATCCCGGCAAGCTCACCAAGCGCCCCTCCTTCCGCATTGGCACCATCGGCAAGGTCGATGAGAAGGTGATGCAGGGCGTGCTGACCGCAATCCGCGAGGTGCTGAAGCAGATGAACGTCACCGACATGACGCCGCTGGAAGCTTGATCCTGAATACTGTCATCCCGGCGAAAGCCGGGATCACGCTTCCTTCAAACGCCCAAAGCCGCACCCCGGCCTTCGCCGGGGTGACGCCACCTTGAGAGAACTGGAACCGACACGCATGAAAACCGTCACCGTCAACGGCCGTCATTACAACTGGCCTTCCCGCCCGCTCGTCGTCATCTGCTGTGATGGAAGCGAGCCCGACTACATGGAAGTGGCGATGGCCAAAGGTTTGATGCCGAACCTCAAGCGCATTATCGCCAAGGGCGAAAACCGCCGGGGCCATTCGGTCATCCCCAGCTTCACCAATCCGAACAATCTGTCCATCGTCACAGGCCGCCCGCCCGCTGTGCATGGCATTTGCGGCAATTATCTCATCGATCCCGCCACCGGCCAGGAAACGATGATGAATGACCCGAAGTGGTTGCGTGCGCCCACCATCTTCGAGGCCTTCCAGAAGGCGGGCGCCAAGATCGCCATGGTGACGGCGAAGGACAAGCTGCGCCTGTTGCTCGGCAAGGGCCTCGTCTTCGACGGCACCGCCGTGGCCTTTTCGTCCGAAAAGGCGGATAAGGTGAACATGGCTGAAAATGGCATTGCCGATGCCTGTGGCCTCGTTGGCATGGGCGTGCCGGATGTCTATTCGGCGGAGCTTTCGGAATTCGTCTTCGCGGCAGGCGTCAAGCTGCTCCACAGCATGAAGCCAGACCTGATGTATCTCTCCACCACCGACTATGTGCAGCATAAATATGCGCCCGGCTCGGAAGGTGCGAACCGTTTTTATGCCATGATGGACAAATACCTGGGCGAGCTCGATCAAGGTGGCGCGACGATCGTCATCGTCGCTGACCATGGCATGAAGGACAAGCACCTCAGCAATGGCGAACCGGATGTTCTTTACCTGCAGGATGTGCTGGACGCGAAGTTCGGTGCTGGCAAGACCAAGGTCATCCTGCCGATTACCGATCCTTACGTCGTGCATCATGGCGCGCTTGGTTCCTTCGCGACCGTCTATGCCTATGGGCCGGATGTGAAGGATGTGATGGCCGTCATCGCCTTGCAGGACGGCATTGATGCCGTGCTGGACAAGCAAGAGGGTTGCGCGCGCTATGAGCTGCCAGAGGACCGGATGGGCGATGTGATCGTCGTCTCAGGCGGCCCGAAGGGTTCCAAGGTGCTCGGCACCTCCCGTGACAAGCACGACCTTTCGGGGCTGAATGAGCCGCTCCGCTCGCATGGCGGCCTCACCGAGCAGGAAATCCCGGTGATCGCCAACGCCAAGTTCAAGGATGCTCCGGCAAAGCTGCGCAACTTCGATGCCTTCTTCCTGGGCTGCAACCATATCGTGGAGAACTGACATGAACTCATCCGCAACCCAGCGCCCGATGATCAAGGAAACAATGCGCATCGGCGGCAAGAAGGTGAACGCCGAAGGCGTGGTCCCCGTGCATTATCCCTACACCAACGAGGTGATCGGCACCGTTCCCGCGGGCCGCGCCGAACATGCGGCGAAGGCTTTCGAGATTGCACGGAACTACAAGCCGAAGCTTACCCGCTATGAGCGCCAGCAGATCCTGTTCCGCACGGCGGAACTGATCCGCTCACGGAAAGATCAGCTCTCCGACCTCATCACGCTGGAGCTGGGCCTCTCGAAGAAGGACTCTCTCTACGAGGTGGGCCGGGCCTATGATGTGTATTCGCTGGCTGGCCAGCTCTGCATTCTGGATGACGGGCAGATCTTCTCCTGCGATCTGACGCCGCAAGGCAAGCCGCGCAAGATCTTCACCAAGCGCGAGCCGGTGGGCGTCATCTCCGCCATCACCCCCTTCAACCATCCGCTCAACATGGTGTCGCACAAGGTGGCCCCGGCGATTGCCACCAACAATTGCGTGGTGGCGAAGCCCACCGAGCTGACGCCGCTCACCTGCCTCGCACTCGCCGACATACTCTATGAAGCGGGCCTGCCGCCCGAAATGTTCCAGGTCGTCACCGGCTGGCCGGATGAGATTGGCGACGAGATGGTGACGAATGACAACATCGATATCATCACCTTCACGGGCGGCGTGCGCGTGGGCAAGATCATCGCCGCCAAGGCAGGCTACAAGCGCGCCGCGCTGGAACTGGGCGGCAATGACCCGCTGATCATTCTCGATGACCTGTCCGACTCGGATCTCGACAAGGCAGCCGAACTCGCCGCTGCGGGCGCCACCCGCAACTCCGGCCAGCGCTGCACGGCGGTGAAGCGTATCCTCGTGCAGGAGCGCGTGGCGGATAAGTTCGTGGAGAAGGTTCTGGCCAAGGCCAAGGCCATCAAGTTCGGCGATCCGATGGACCCCGACACCGATCTCGGCACGGTCGTCCATGAACTCGCGGCGAAAACTTTTGAGGAGCGCGTCTACAAGGCGGCGGAGCAGGGCGCCAAGGTGCTCTATGATCCGGGCCGCAAGGGCGCACTCCTGCCGCCGATCACGGTCGATTTCGTGCCGCACCAGTCAGAACTGGTGTTCGAGGAAACCTTCGGTCCCATCGTTCCCATCGTGCGGGTGTCGAATGATGATGCGGAGGTGATCCGCATCTCCAACTCCACGCCTTTCGGCCTTTCCTCGGGCGTGTGCACAAACAACCTTTCGCGCATCACCAGGTTCATCGAAGGCCTGAATGTCGGAACCGTGAATATCTGGGAAGTGCCGGGCTACCGCATCGAGATGTCGCCCTTCGGCGGCATCAAGGATTCCGGCAATGGTGTTAAGGAAGGCGTCATGGAAGCCATGAAATTCTTCACCAATGTGAAGACATGGTCGCTTCCATGGCCGCAGTGAGGACTTAGTTGAACCCGGGCACCGCCGTCATCGTCAACCTGCTGGGGGGCATTGCCCTTCTCCTGTGGGGCGTGCGCATGGTGCGTACGGGCATCATGCGGGCCTGGGGGCAGCGGCTCAGGAACTTCATCGAGCACCGGATGGGAAACCGTGTCTCGGCCTTTACGGCCGGCGGTTTCGCCACCGCGATTCTTGGTTCCGGCACGGCCATGACGCTGATCGTGGCGGGGCTCGCCTCGGCGGGCGCCATCGGGACAGCACTCGGCTTGGCCGTATTGCTGGGGGCGGATGTCGGCTCGGCGCTGGTGTCCGCGGTGTTTGCGTCCGGTTCCAACCTCGCGCTCTGGGCCTCGCCCATCCTGCTGTTTGCAGGCTATGTCATCCACTCCTGGTCGGCGGAACTGAGGCCTCATAATCTGGGCCGTATCCTGATCGGGCTGGGGCTGATGCTGTTGTCGCTCACCCTCATCAAGCAGGCGTCATCACCGCTCGGTGCGGCAACGCTGTTTCATGATGTGCTTGCGGCGGTGGGGCGGGAGCCGTTTCTTGCCTTTCTGATCGGCGCGGCGCTCACGTGGCTGTTCCATTCCTCGCTTGCCGTCATCCTGCTGATCGCCGCCTTCCTTGCCAATGGCACGCTCGAGGTGAATGGCGCACTGGCCTTCATCCTGGGCCTCAATTTCGGCGGCGGGCTTCCGGCCGTATCCGCCACACTGGCAGAGCCGCCAGTGGCGCGGCGGCTGCTGCTGGCCAATCTGCTGTGCCGGGGCATCATCGCCATACTGGGCCTCGCCTTTATCGGCCAGCTGACGCCCATCGTGCAACTCTTGCCATTTGGCCCCGTTGAAACGGCCGTGACCTTCCATGCCGGCTTCAACATTCTGGTGGCGCTTGCCTTCCTGCCCTTCACTGGCGTCATCGCGAAGCTGATGGAACGGCTGCTGCCAGATGATTCGAAGGACAGGGACAGCATTTCGAAGCCCCGCTACCTTGATCCGCAAGCCGCCGCCACGCCTGCCGTGGCGCTGGCCAATGTGCTGCTCGAAACCGTGCGCATGACGGAACTTCTGGAGCGCATGTTCGACACCGCACTTGCCTCGCTTCGCTCTGGCAGCCTGGAGGCCCTGAAGCAGCTGAAGCCGATGGATGAACGCCTCAATGCCTTCCAGACCCAGCTTCAGGCCTATCTGGCGGAACTGGCCAGCGCCCAGCTTTCACCCGAGGAGTCACGCCGCGCGCTGGAGTTGACCCTCTATATTTCCAATCTTGAACATGCGGGTGATGTGATCCAGCTCAATCTTGCGGACCGCATTTCTGCCAAGGTGCATGAGAGCATCGCCTTCACCGAAGAAGAACTGCGCTCGCTCGACAATCTTTGCCGTATCATCCTCGACAATCTCAAACTCGCATCAGCCGTTCTGTCCTCGGGCGATGTGGAAGGGGCCAAGCGCCTCATCTCGCAGAAGGATGCCTTCCGCGAATTGCAGAACGAGGTGCTGGATCAGCATTTCAAGCTCGGCTCGCGCGGCAAGGGCGAGGCGCTGCGGCGGAGTGCGCTCTATGTGGACATGATCCGCGATCTGAACCGCATCAACGCGCTGGTTGTTTCGGCAGGCTACCCGATCGTTGATGCGGCAGGGCTGTTGCGCGGATCCAGGCTCCGGCAGAACAGCGCCTGAGCGCGCGTCAGGCCAGCCCCTCGGCCGTCAGTACCTGCCGGATCGACGCGGCGGTCTTGTCGACGATCTCGGTCAACTCCGCATCCGTCACGTTGTAGGGCGGCGCGAGGATCACCACGTCGCCATTGACACCATCCACATTGCCGCCAACGGGGTAGCAGATGAGGCCATTGGCAAAAGCTTGCTGGCGGATCTTCATGAACAGTTTCTTCTCGCCATCGAAGGGCTTCTTCGTCTTGCGGTCGGCCACCAGTTCGAGCGCGATGAAGAAGCCCCGGCCGCGAATGTCTCCCACCGCTTCGATGTCCCTGGTGGCGTCCGCCAGCATGGCGCGGAACGGGCCTTCCATGGCCTTCACGCGCTCAACGAGCTTCTCGCGCTCGACGATCTTCTGCACCGCCACGCCTGCGGCACAGCAGGCGGTGTGGGCGGTGAAGGTGTGGCCCGTCATTGGCGCGCCATGCGTGCCATGGATCGCGTCGGCCACCTTGTCGTTATAGATCGCAGCACCCAGTGGCAGGTAACCGGCGGCCAGCCCCTTGGCGACCGACATGATGTCGGGTTCCACCCCATCCTGCTCCAGTGCGCGCCATGTGCCGCTGCGGCCAGCACCGCACATCACTTCATCCGAAATCATGATCACGCCGTAGGTATCGCAAATCTCGCGCACGCGCCTGGCGTAACCCTTGGGGGCTGGCACGCAGCCGCCGGCTGCACCCACCACGGGTTCGAAGATGAAGGCGCAGATATTCTCCGGACCCACCCGGAGGATTTCGTCTTCCAGTTCTTTAGCGCATGCCTCGCCCGCCGTTTCGGGCGATGCCCCTGCAATCGGGCGGTAGATGTTGGCGGGTGAGAGGTGGGAGACATCGAGCAGCGATCCCTCGAAGGCGCGCTTCCTCTCCAGAAAGCCAGAAACCGAGAGCGCGCCCAGCGTATTGCCGTGCCAGGAGCGCTCGCGGGCGATGAAACGCCTGCGGCTCATGTCTCCCTTTGCCGCATGGTACTGCAAGGCCAGCTTCATGCAGGATTCGACCGCCTCTGAGCCCCCTGTCACATAGACCATGTTGTTCATCGTGCCGCCACAGCGGCGGCGGACGATGTCCGTCAGCTCCTCCAGCGCGTCGGAGGAGAAATTGTAGCGGTAGCCATGGGCGATGCGGTCCAGCTGGGTCTTGATCGCGTCGTTCACCTCCGCGTTGGAGTGGCCGATGCAATAGACGGCCGGGCCACCCGAGCCGTCGATGTATTGCTTGCCGTCCACGTCATAGACATAGCTGCCCTTCGCCCAGGCCACTTTCGGAAGATCGCCGGTCGAATGAATATGCTTGGGAAGGTTGGCGGCGGAGGACATGCTGATCAGCCTTGCGTTGTCATGAACGGATGCTCAAAATCCTAGCACCCAAACAAGAGGCTCGGCAAACAGGTGATCACTGTCTTCGACGATCTGCAACGCTCCCATGCGCCCCGCGAATTCATTGTGTCGGGCAAGCCCCAGCCCATCCCCGAGCGGCCTGAGCGCATCGACATGTTGCTGGAGGGCGTGAGGCAGCTTGGCGGGCCGATCGTCAGCCCGCCTGAGATTTTCGGCGATACGCTGGCGCTGGTGCATGATCGCCGCTACATCCAGTTCCTCTCCACCCTGTGGGAGCGTTGGCAGCGTCTGCCCAATGCGTCCGAAACGCCAACGCCCAATGTCTTTGCGCTGGGCCGCGCCAGCCTGCCACCTGCGGGCTATCCCGACAGCGTGGTGGGCCAGTGCGGATTTCATCTGGGCGACGGCTCTTGCCCGGTGACATCCAGAACATGGGAAGCGGCACGCGCCAGCGCCGCCACTGCCGCACATGGGGCGCAACTGCTGCTGAACGGGGAGCGGTTCGCTTATGCGCTCTGCCGCCCGCCTGGCCACCATGCTGCGGCCGATGTGGCGGCCGGCTTCTGCTACTTCAACAACACCGCCATTGCCGCCGAAATGCTTAATCAGGCTGGCCGGCGCGTTGCCATCCTCGATATCGATGTGCATCACGGCAATGGCACGGAGGCGATCTTCTATGACCGGGCCGATGTGCTGACCGTCTCGATCCACGCCCATCCCAAGCGCTTCTACCCCTTCTTCTGGGGCTATGCGGAGGAGACGGGGCGCTGTGCAGGCGAAGGCTTCAACCTCAACCTGCCGATGGAGCGCGGCACCACCATCAAGCCCTATTGCGCGGCGCTTGCGGTGGCGCTTCAACGCATTGCCGATTTCGGGGCGGATACGCTGGTGATCGCCGCCGGCCTCGACATTGCGGTCGATGATCCCTTTCAGGGCTTTGCCATCGCCACGCCGGAGTTTGAGGTGATCGGCAGGGAGATCGCGGCGCTGCAGCTTCCCATGCTTTGCGTGCAGGAGGGGGGATATCCCTCACCGCATCTCGGCAACAACCTTGCCTCGCTGCTGAAGGGGCTTCTCGCATGAGCCTGACCGTCAGGCCGATGCGGGAGGATGAGGCAGAGGCCGTGGCGGCCATGGTGCGGGGCCTCGCCGAACATATCGGTACGGGTTTCATTCCAAAACTCACCGGCGAAAAGCTCAATGCCGCCGAGCACCTGATCGACGTGGTGGTGGCGGAGGAAAATGGCCAGCTGCTTGGCGCCTGCCTTGGCCTCATGACCTTTTCCACCTGGCGGGGCGCGCCCGGCCTTTACGTGGTTGATCTCTTCGTTCTGCCCGAGGCGCGCGGGAAAAACACGGGGCTGGAGCTTCTGCGCTGTTCCGCCCGGCGCTTCGCCCGGCGTGGCGCGCAATTCATCAAGCTCGAAGTCGATGAAACCAACACCGGTGCTGAGCGCTTTTATGCGCGGCTCGGCTTCACCAAGAAGACGGAAGACAGGCTCCATATTCTGGAGCAGGATAATCTCATGGCGTTCATCAGAGCGGGAGAAGGAACATGACCATCAAGCGCGTCGGCCTCATCGGTGTTGGCCTCATGGGCCATGGCATCGGCAAGAACATCCTGGCCAAGGGCTACCATCTCACCGTCATGGCGCACAGGAACCGGGGGCCGGTGGAAGACCTCGTGGCGAAGGGCGCGCATGAGCGCAACAATCCGCTGGGTGTCGCCAAGGAGTCAGATCTCGTCATCCTCTGTGTCACCGGCACGCCGCAGGTGGAGCAATTGATCTATGGTGAATATGGTCTCATGGGCGCGGTGCGTGAGGGGCTTGTCATAGCCGATTGCTCTACCGCCGAGCCGCATTCAACGCGCAAGATCGCCGCCGATGTCGAAGCCAAGGGCGGCTGGTTTGTCGATACGCCGATGACGCGCACGCCGAAGGAGGCCGAAGCCGGAAAGCTGGGCCTGATGACGGGTGGCCCGGAAGATGTCATCGCCCGCATCAAGCCGGTGCTCGAATGCTTCGCTGACACCATCATCCATGCGGGCGGCGTCGGCACTGCGCATCAGTTGAAGCTCATCAACAACTTCCTGTCGATCACCCATGCCGCAGTGGCGGCGGAGGCGATCACGGTGGCGGCGAAAGCGGGCGTGGACATGACGGCACTGCGCGACATCGTGATGGCGGGGGGCGCTGCCTCTGTCATGTTCGGCCGCCTCATCAATGTTCCTTTGGCGGATGATGACAGTGCCGCCCAGTTCGCCATCCGCAATGCCCGGAAGGACTTGCGATACTACACCAACATGACGGAGCACCTCCCTGTCACCTCCTTCCTGGGGGAGACCGCGCATCAGTTGACGGTCATGGCAGACAACATGGGCTATGGTGACCGTTTCATCCCGCGCCTCATCGATGTGATGATGGCGGTGAACGGGCTGAAGAAATAGTCCATGTCCGGCATGTTCTCGCTTCAGGGCCGCGTCGCCCTCGTCACCGGGGCCTCGCGGGGTCTTGGCTTCGCCATGGCGAAAGCGCTCAAGGAGAATGGGGCAGAGGTCATCATCAACGCGCGCAATGCGGGTGAGCTTGCCGCCGCCGCAAAGAAGATCGGCGTGGAGCCCGTGGCCTTTGACGTGAGTGATGCAGGTCAAGCGCGTCAATCGCTGGAGGAGATCGTCAGCCGCCACGGCAAACTCGATATTCTCGTCAACAATGCCGGCATCCAGCACCGCCGCCCCATTACCGAATGGGAGGATGATGATTTCGACCGCGTCATCGCCGTCAACCTGACCTCCTGTTTCCGGCTCGCACGCGATGCGGCGCGGTTGATGCTGCCGAACGGTTATGGGCGCATCATCAACACCGGCTCCGTTGCAGCCATTCTGGGCCGCCCGACCATCCATGCCTATGTGGCGGCGAAGGCGGGGCTCCATGGTCTTACGCGCTCCATGGCGGCGGAACTGGGCCGAAGCGGCATCACTGTCAACGCTCTGGCACCCGGTTATTTCGCCACCGAACTCAATACCGCATTGCTGGAAGACAAGGCCTTCACCGCCTGGGTCGAAGCGCGCACACCTGCTGGCCGCTGGGCGAAGCCGGAAGAACTCGGTGGAGCGGTCGTCTTCCTGGCCTCAGACGCCGCAGCCTATGTAAACGGCCATGTGCTGGCGGTGGATGGCGGGTTGTCGGTGTCGCTGTAAGTTGGCAGACGCAAAGGGCCTCTTTTCTGTGCGTCACGCCGCTGGCGTCTTGCCCTCAAGGACCTGCGCGAATTTCACCATGTCGATGTTGCCGCCGGAGAGGATGACGCCCACGCGCTTGCCCTTCATGACCTCGCGCTCCTGCATGAGGGCGGCAAGCGGGGCAGCGCCTGCGCCCTCGGCAATGCTGTGGCAGCAACGGTAATAGCTTCGTGTCGCTTCTGCGATTTCATCGTCCGACACGGTCACGATGCGGTCTGCGCCGTGCTTGATATAGTCAAATGCGTCCGGGTTCACCACGCGCACCGCCATGCCATCGGCGAAGGTCGAAACGGCGTTGGTGGATACGGGCTTGCCAGCCGCAAATGAAAGCGCCACGGCATTGGCTCCTTTCGCCACCACGCCGATCACCTTGGTCTTCAATCCCAGGAAATCCCGCGCCGTGATGGTGCCCACGATGCCGGAACCCATGCCGATGGGCACATAGACGGCGTCGAGCTCTCCCGCCGCGCGGAACAGTTCATGCGCATAGGTCGTCACGCCCATCACCAGTTCCTTGCCGAAGGAGGCAATGAAATCGAGGCCGCGCTCCCTGCCGATCTCCATCGCTGTTTCGCGCGCCGCGTCGAAGTCATGTCCGGTTTCGATCAGTTCCGCACCCAATGCCCGCATGGCGGCGTTCTTTTCCGGTGAATTGCCGATGGGGCAGACAATGGTTGTCTTGATGCCGATGCGCTGGGCCGCGAAGGGCAGCGACTGGCCGTGGTTGCCGCGCGTGGCGCTGATCACGCCATTCATCTCGCCGCGCTTCTTCCGAAGCGCCATGTGTACGAGGCCGCCCCGCACCTTGAAGGCGCCGGTCGGCGTATGATTCTCATGCTTCACCCACACTTCCGCGCCGGTCTCCTGCTGGAGGAGGGGCCATGCGTATTGAGGGGTCGGTGGCATGGCGGCATAGACGATGCGCTGTGCGGCTTCGAGTTCATCTGCGGTGTACATGGTCTCAAAGTAAGGCCGATCCATCGCCGACCGTCAACCTTGACTCTTCTGCTGCCCCATGTTTCGTGCGGATCTGAGGAATCAAACAGGGGATTGCGAATGACAACGGCCTTCATGTTCCCGGGGCAGGGGAGCCAGACTGTCGGCATGGGCAAAGCACTTGCGGATAATTTTGCTGCCGCGCGCGCCGTCTTCGCGGAGGTGGACGAGGCGCTGGGCCAGAAACTGACCCAATTGATGTGGGAAGGCCCCGAAGCCGACCTGACCTTCACCGAGAATGCGCAGCCTGCGCTCATGGCCGTGTCCATGGCGGTGATTCGCGTGCTGGAGGCCGAGCATGGCATTACCGTTGCCAACACGGCGGCATTTGTCGCGGGCCACTCCCTGGGTGAATATTCCGCGCTCGCCGCCGCTGGAACCTTCTCACTGGCTGATGCCGCGCGGCTGCTGAAAACACGCGGTCAGGCGATGCAGAGTGCCACGCCGGTTGGCGTAGGTGCGATGGCAGCACTCCTTGGCCTCGATTTTGCGGCGGCGGCAGCCGCTGCCGCCGAAGCCGCACAGGGTGACGTGTGCCAGGCGGCGAATGATAACAGCGATGGCCAGGTCGTTGTTTCGGGCTCCAAGGCAGCGGTTGAGCGTTGCGCGGAAATTGCCAAGGCCAAGGGTGCCAAGCGCGCCGTGATGCTGCCTGTCTCCGCGCCCTTCCATTGCTCGCTGATGCAGCCCGCGGCGGATGTCATGGCGGATGCGCTCTCAAAGGTAACCATGAATGCGCCTTCGGTACCCGTCGTTGCCAATGTGGGCGCTGCCCCGCTCACTGATCCAGCCAGGATCCGCGAAAGCCTCGTGGCCCAGGTGACCGGCACGGTGCGCTGGCGCGAATGCGTGGCCTTCATGGCGGCACACGGCGTCACCCGCTTCTATGAGATTGGCACTGGCAAGGTGCTGACCGGGCTTTCCAAGAAGAATGCGCCGGATGCAACAGCCTTTGCCATCAACACGCCGGAAGACATTGCCGCCGCTGCGGCCCAGATCAAGGGATAAGCAACATGTTCGATCTTAGCGGAAAGACCGCGCTCGTCACCGGCGCCACGGGTGGTATCGGGGCTGCCATTGCGAAGGTGCTGCACAAGGCTGGCGCGACAGTCGCCATTTCTGGCACGCGCGCAACTGTGCTGGAGGAGTTGAAGGCGGAGCTGGGCGGGGAGCGTGTGGTCATTCTGCCATGCAACCTGTCTGATGCGGCGGCGGTCGAGAGGCTGGTGCCGGAGGCGGAAGCCGCCATGGGCTCGCTCGACATTCTGGTCAACAATGCCGGCATCACCAAGGACGGCCTTGCCATGCGCATGAAAGACGAGGACTGGGCCTCCGTCATCGACGTGAACCTCACGGCCTCCTTCCGGCTCGCCCGCGCCGCCATGCGCGGCATGATGAAGAAGCGCTGGGGCCGTATTCTCAACATCACCTCGGTGGTGGGCGTCACCGGCAATCCGGGTCAGGCCAACTATGTGGCCTCCAAGGCAGGCGTCATCGGCCTCACCAAGTCGCTCGCGCAGGAACTCGCCGCGCGCAACGTGACGGTGAATGCGGTGGCCCCCGGCTTTATCGCCACCCCAATGACCGATGTGCTGAACGACAAGCAGAAGGAGGCAATCCTGGGCCGTGTTCCGGCCGGAAAGCTCGGCACGCCCGAAGATATCGCCGCCGCGGTTCTTTATCTGGCGTCGGAAGAGGCGGGCTACGTCACCGGCCAGACGCTGCACATCAACGGCGGCATGGCGATGATCTGAGGCGTTTCAGCGCCTCATCGCTGCAATTCGAGCAGGTCGAGTTTCGACTCGAAATTAGGCTCGGGGAACATCAGCAGAATGCGCGTGTCCCCGCGCCGTTCAGCATAGGCCACCTGGTTGTGCCAGGGTGTTTGCCCATATCTGCGCGGTTCCTCGCCCGCCACATGGCCCGCGCCTAGATATGTCAACCGCGTGTCTGACGCGGTGTAGAACTTGCCCTTCGTACGCTGTGAGCCTGATGTTTTCTCCAAAACCCAGCCTGTCCCGTCATCCGAGATACGGCACTTGAACCAGCCATAAACGGTCAGTGGCAGCGTGCCGCCCAATTTGATGGTGCGGCAACGCCAGTCGCCCGCAGGGTCTGGCCCGGCATCAATGGCCAATGGCTTTCCGGCGAGTGCCTCCTCCAGAACCTGTACATCCGCCGGGCTGCCACCAGCCTTCGCTTCATCAACGGCCTCATTCAGTGTCGAGTCGAATTTATCTAGTTTCATCTGGTCGCCGACCGTGATGATCCGGACAATCTCTCCGTCGGCGCGCGCTGGAGCGGTGAATGCAACCATTGCAAGAAGTGTGAAGAGGGCTGTTTTCATGCCCTGAGCCTGCCAGAGGTTGTAGTTTTCCGCAAGGAGTCGTCTGCTGTCTCCGCGAAGCCCTTTTGACGCGCCCTCGAATTGTGCTAGGGAAAACCCCGGTGTGTGGGGGGCCGCAGGGGGTCCTGCTGTCCTGCCGTAATGAATTTTGGAAACAACCAAGGACAATAAGACAATGAGTGATGTGGCTGAGCGGGTGAAGAAGATCGTCGTCGAGCATCTCGGCGTTGACGCCGACAAGGTGAAGGCGGAAGCGAGCTTCATCGACGACCTCGGCGCGGACAGCCTCGATACCGTCGAGCTGGTCATGGCCTTTGAAGAAGAGTTCGGCATCGAAATCCCGGACGACGCGGCTGAATCGATCCAGACCGTGGGCGACGCCGTGAAGTTCATCGAGAAAACCTCGGCCTGATCAGCCGTTCCGATCGGCCATTGGCCCGATCCGATCAAGACCAATTGCGCGGAGGCAGGTCAAAGACAACCTGCCGCCGCGTTTTCGCGTAGAAAGGGCATCGCATGCGCCGCGTCGTCGTCACCGGACTTGGTATCGTTTCCCCGCTTGCAACGGGTATCGAAGAGACCTGGAGCCGCCTTCTGGCCGGTCAATCCGGCGCTGGTCCCATCACCCGCTTCGATGCGTCCGATCTCTCCTGCCGTATCGCCTGCGAAGTGAAACGCGGCGATGGGTCGAACGGCACATTCAATCCCGAGCAGTGGATGGACCCCAAGGAAATCCGCCGCTACGACGACTTTATCATTTACGGCATGGCCGCCGCCACGCAGGCGATGAAGGATTCGGGAATCGAACTGAAAACCGAAGACGAGAAGTACCGCGCCGGCGTGCTGATCGGTTCTGGCATTGGCGGCCTGAGCAACACTGCCGACACCACCATGCTGATGAACGAGAAGGGCCCGCGCCGAATCAGTCCCTTCTTCATTCCGGGCTCGCTCATCAATCTCGCGTCTGGCCTCGTCTCCATCGAATTTGGCCTCAAGGGCCCGAATCACTCCGTCGTCACCGCCTGTTCCACGGGTTCGCACGCCATTGGCGATGCGGCGCGCCTCATTGCGCTGGATGATGCCGACATCATGATCGCGGGGGGCGCTGAATCGGCGATCTGCCGCATCGGCATTGCGGGCTTCATCGCTTGCAAGGCACTCGCCTCAAAGTTCAACGATACGCCGGAGAAGGGCTCGCGCCCCTATGACAAGGACCGCGATGGTTTCGTCATGGGTGAAGGTGCCGGCGTTCTGGTGCTTGAAGAACTCGAACACGCCAAGGCGCGCGGCGCGAAGATCTATGCCGAGATCATCGGCTATGGAATGTCGGGTGATGCCTACCATGTCACGGCACCGTCTTCCGATGGCGATGGTGCCTTCCGCTGCATGACGGCTGCCCTCAAGCGTGCTGGCCTCCAGGCGCATGAGATCGATTATGTCAATGCGCATGGCACCTCGACGCCGTTGGGTGATGAGATCGAGCTGCGCGCTGTTGAACGCCTCATGGGCAACCGCACCGCGGAGCTTACCATGTCGTCGACCAAGTCTTCCGTTGGTCATTTGCTAGGAGCGGCAGGCGCTGTCGAAGCGATCTTCTCCATCCTCGCCATTCGGGACAACGTCGCGCCGCCGACCATCAATCTCGACAATCCTTCCGTTGAGACACGGGTCGATCTCGTGCCGCACTCGGCGAAGAAAAAAGAGATCAACACAGTTCTGTCGAATTCCTTTGGTTTTGGTGGCACCAACGCATCACTGATCATGCGCCGCTATGCGGCCTGACACATCGGAGAAGACATAGAGCTTGAACATGCCGCAGCCATCCGTGAAGGTTCCGGGTCCGCGGCAGGGAGGCCGCCGAAGCTCGGCTCTGTCGCGCGTGCTGCTGTGGACATTTCTTCTGGCGCTCGTTGCCGGGCTCGCAGCCGCTGCGGCAGGTTTCTACGCCTATAGCGAATATGCCGCTCCGGGCCCGCTGGCGGAGAACAAGGTGCTCGTCATTGAGCCGGGTCTTTCAGTATCAGAGATCGGCGCATCGCTTGAGCAGAATGGCGTCATCTCCAATGGCCGCATCTTCACAGCCTTGGCGCAGCTCACTGGCCAGATCGGCAAGCTCAAGGCCGGTGAATATGATTTTCCGGCATCTGCCTCGATGCAGCAAGTGATGGCGCTGATCGCCAGCGGTAAGTCCATCACCTACAAGATTTCCATTCCTGAAGGGTTCACCAGCGAGATGGCTGTGGCCCGCGTCAATGCCAACGAGGTGCTGGCGGGCCCTCCTGCCGCTGTTCCGCCGGAAGGCTGGATCATGCCGGATACCTATGTGTTCCGGCGCGGCATGACGAAGCAGAAACTGGTGCAGGATATGCAGGCCGCGCAGGCCAGCCTGCTGGCTGAACTCTGGGCTACGCGAAAGGCTGTTCCGGTTATCGAAACACCCGAACAGGCCGTCATCCTCGCTTCCATCGTGGAAAAGGAAACCGGTATAGCAGCCGAACGGCCGATCATCGCCTCCGTGTTCATCAATCGCCTTGAAAAGGGCATGCGGCTGCAGTCCGACCCGACGATCATTTACGGCATCGTGGGCGGCAAGGGCCGCCTCGACCGGGAGCTGACGCGAACCGACATCAACACTGTGACGCCCTACAACACCTATCGCATCAACGGCCTTCCGCCGGGGCCGATCGCCAATCCGGGACGCGCCGCGCTGGAAGCGGTGCTCAACCCGCAAAAGACCGGGCATCTCTATTTCGTCGCGGATGGCACCGGCGGTCACGCCTTTGCGGCAACCCTCGAGGAGCATAACCGCAACGTAAAGGCATGGCGGCAACTTGCGGGCAACGCCGCTGCCGCTGCGGCCGCCGATGAGCCGGAAGAACAGGCGGAAGCCCCGCAGCCTGCGCCTGCTGTGGAAGGCCCGCTGGCGGATGTCACGCAGGAAGAGGATGCTGTGGCCCCCAAGGCGGCAGCTGTGCCTGAGCCTTCTAACGAGGCGCCCGTGCCTGCCAAGCCCGCCCTGCTCAAGCCCGGCAGCATCGTCATGGTTGATGGCCGCGCCGTACCGGTGCCGAAGCTCCGGCCTGCGCAGTAGACTTTCCAACCCGGCCTCAACTGCTCTAAACCTATCGGCCTGATTCATCTCTTCGGGACGGAACATGCCCATTTCCAGCATGACAGGATTTGCCCGCGCTTCGGGCGGCGCTCACGGTCTTTTCTGGCAGTGGGAAATCAAGAGCGTGAACGGCAAGGCGCTGGATGTACGCCTGCGCCTGCCGCCGAGTTTTGAAGCGTTGGAAGGGCCGGTCCGCGCGGCCGCCGCGCAGGCCTTCAAGCGCGGCAATCTGCAGGTCTCGCTCAGCATCAGCGGTGACATCGCACGCGAGACCATGCGCCTCAACCACGATGTCCTGAACCAGTTAGTCGAGGCGGGCGAAACGCTGCGGGAACGGATTGGTGGCGAACCATTGCGGGCAGATGTGCTGCTCTCGATCCGGGGCGTTGTCGATGTCACGACCGTGCCGGAGGATGAAGCGATCCTGGAACAGCGCAATGCCGCGATATTGCGGAGCTTCGGCGAAGCGCTCACATCTCTCGCTGCGGCGCGGCGCGAGGAGGGGGATCGGCTTCAGGCGATCCTCATGGCTCAGGTTCAGCGCGTCGCCGAACTTGCGGAAGCCGCGCGCGTTAACCCGGCCCGCTCTGTGGAAGCGATCCGCGCGCGGCTTGCCGAACAGATCGCCCGGCTTTTGGAAACCGGTACGGCGCTGGATCCCGACAGGCTGCATCAGGAAGCTGTTCTGGCCGCGACCCGCGCCGATATTCAGGAAGAACTTGACCGTCTCAATTCGCATGTCGAAGCCGCCATCACGCTGCTCTCTTCCAGCGACGCCATCGGTCGCAAGTTCGATTTCCTCGCACAGGAGTTCAACCGCGAGGCCAACACGCTCTGCTCAAAAGCATCCGACCGTTCGCTCACCCTCATCGGCCTCGATCTCAAGACAGTGATCGACCAGATGCGCGAGCAGGTCCAGAACATCGAGTAAAGAACACACCATGACCGACATTCCCCGCCGCGGCCTTCTGCTCGTCATGTCCTCGCCCTCGGGTGCGGGCAAGACCACGCTGGCGCGCAAACTGCTGTCGTCCGACCCCAATATCACCATGTCGGTCTCCGTTACCACGCGCGCGCCACGCCCCGGCGAGGTGGATGGCAAGGACTATCACTTCATCACGCATGAGGAGTTTTCGCGGCTGCGTGATCGCGGCGACCTGCTCGAATATGCCGAAGTCTTCGGCAATTTCTATGGTACGCCAAAACGCCCGGTGGCGGATGCGCTGCAGGACGGCCGTGACGTTCTCTTTGACATCGACTGGCAGGGAACGCAGCAACTGGGCGCTGTGATGGAAGAAGACCTCGTGCGCATCTTCATCCTGCCGCCCTCGGCGGAGGAACTGCGCGAGCGCCTCATACGCCGCGCGCAGGATTCGGCCTCCACCGTCGCCAAGCGGATGGCCAAGGCGGCGGACGAGATCAGCCATTGGCCCGAATACGACTATGTGATTGTCAATGAAAATGCTGACAGGGCCAGCGCCGAGATCGACGCGATCCTGACGGCCGAGCGCCTGCGCCGCAAGCGGCGATTGGGCCTTACCTCTTTCGTCCGTGAGCTGACGAAAACCCTCTGACGGGTCAGCCGAGGATCGCCGCCAGCGTCGCGAAGCCCTCCGGGGGTACTTGTTCCGCCCGGAGTTCCGGGTTGATGGCGGCTTTCGCCAGCAGAGCCTCCGGGTCGTTCACCAGCGTCTTCAGGCTGGCGCGCAGCATCTTGCGGCGTTGGCCGAAGGCTGACGCCGTCACCCGCTCCAGCGTGGAAATGCGGCATTCCGGCGAGGGTCTTTCGCGCGGGATCAACTGCAGGATCGAGGAGGTGACTTTTGGCGGTGGCGTGAAGGCCGACCGGTTCACGTCGAACAGTTTTCTGGCTTCGCAGCGATATTGGCTCAACACCGAAAGCCGGCCGTAATCCTTGCCGCCTGGCTTCGCCACGATGCGCTCGGCCACTTCCTTCTGGAACATCAGGGTGAGGGACTGGAAGAAGGGCGGCCAGCTTTCGCCACCAATCCACCCCGTCAGCAGCGGTGTTGCGATATTGTAGGGCAGGTTTGCCACGATCTTAACCGGCTTCCCGCCAGCCAGCGCGGCATAGTCGGTCTGCAGCGCATCCCCCGCGATGATCGTGAGCTTCCCCGGATAAGCGGCGGCGATCTCTTCCAGCGCCGCGATGGCCCTCTCATCGCGCTCGATGGCGATGAGATGGGTTGCGCCTTCCATCAGCAGCGCGCGCGTCAGGCCGCCGGGGCCGGGGCCGACTTCAATCACGGTGCAAGACTCGAAAGGCCCTGCTGCGCGGGCAATGCGCCGGGTCAGGTTCAGGTCGAACAGGAAGTTCTGCCCCAGCGCCTTCTTGGCGGCGAGGTCATGGCGTGCGATCACCTCGCGCAGCGGCGGCAGACCGTCTTCAATCATGTGGAAGCCTGCGCCATGCGTGCGGCAAGGCGGATCGCGGCGATCAGGCTCTTTGGGTTGGCGATGCCCTTGCCGGCGATGCCGAGTGCCGTGCCATGGTCAGGCGAGGTGCGGATGAACGGAAGCCCCAGGCTCACATTGATGCCGCCATGGAAGTCGAGCGTCTTGACCGGGATCAGCGCCTGGTCGTGATACATGCAGAGGATCGCGTCATACCCGGCGCGGGCTTCGGCATGAAAAGCTGTGTCGGCCGAAAGTGGCCCCAGCACATCATAGCCCTCCTCGCGCAGGATCGTGAGCGCCGGGCCGATGATGTCGATTTCCTCGCGCCCAATCGTGCCGTTCTCGCCCGCATGCGGGTTGAGGCCGGTGACGGCAAGCCTCGGCCTTGCGATGCCGAAGTGGCGGGTGAGATCGCGCGCCGTCACCCGCGCTTGCGAGAGGATTGCCTCCCGGGTCAGGGCCCCCGGCACGTCCTTCAGCGGAATATGAACAGTGACGGGGATGGCCCGCAGATCCTCCGCCACCAGCATCATTACCTCCTGAACGGGGCGCCCATGCCGGGCCGAAAGATAAGCAAGATAGTCCGTGTGGCCCTGGTGGCGGAAACCCGCGGCGTAGAGGGCTTCCTTCTGGATTGGATTGGTGACGATGCCTGCCGCCTCGCCCGCCATGGCGAGCGACACGGCCTCGTCGATTGCAGCAATCACCTGCGGCGCTGTCTCCGCCACGATCATCCCCGGCACGGGATGAGCAGACAGAGGCCGGTTCAGCACGGGAAGTGCCGTGCCGAAGACCTTGCCCGCGTCTGAAAGGGCCGAAATTGTTTCAACCGGAACCGCCGGGTTGCGCGCCTGCCAGTAGTCCTTGTCTCCGATGAGGGCGAAGGCGCAGGAGGGGTCATTCCTGAGGGACGCCCAGGCTGTTGCGGTGATCTCGGGCGCGATGCCCGCCGGTTCGCCGCTGGTCACGATGAGGGGTGGCGCTGCCATGCCGTTTGGCGGTCACTGCGGGGCGAAACTGGGGTCGCGGTATTCGACGTAGACCTTGTCGCGGATCGTGCTTAGATAATCCTGCTCGAGCTTGTCATATTTATCGTTGATGACCAGCCGCTCGATCTGTTCGCGTGTTGGCATGGTGAAGTCGGGCTTTGGGGGCGTCAGCTTGCGCGTTCCGCAGAAGGCGATGAGCTGCATCCCGGTCTTGCCGCGCATCGGCCCCACGGCCCGGCCCGGCCCTGCCTTGTCGAGAACCTCTCTCATCTGCTTCGGCAGCTTGGCGCCGTCGGCTTCGAATTTCTTGCCGACCTTTACATCGAACACGCCCTGGGTTGCCGCCTTGGCGGAGTCGCAGCCCTTGAAACGCTGGGCGATCTGCTGAGCTTCGATGGCCCGGGCCTGCATCAGCATCATGTCGTCGCCTTCGACCGGCAGGCTGATTTCCATCAGCGTATAGACTGTGACTGGCTTCATGCGCGGATCGTTCATGATCTTCGCCATTTGCGCATTCACGTCTGACTTGATTTCGGCCATCTTGGCATCGACCTCGGCGGCGCTTGCCTTCACGTCCTCGCGGTACTTCGCGGATATGATCCGGTTGAACCCCATCTGCGCCGAAAGGTACTGGCGGAATGTCGCTTCACTGATACCCCTGGCCTTCAACTTCGCCAGCAATTCCTTGCGCGTTAGATTCATGCCCTTGGCCACGCGGTCAATCCGCTCGGTGATTTCGGTCTCACTGGGAAGCATGCCGAGGCGTTTTGCTTCAGTGATCTTCACCTGCTCGTCGATCATGTCGCGTAGGGCCTGCTGCTTCGTGAGGCCTTTGGCCTGGGCCTCCTCGAGGATCTGAAGCAGAACGATATGCTGCTCGAGGTCGCGCTCCGTTATGGGCTGGTCATTGGCGACCGCAATGATGCCCTGCGAGGCGGCCAGCGCCAGGCAGGGCGCGGCGGCCATCAAGCTACATGCCAGCGGCGCCGCGAGGGCAGCGGCACGAATCCTGCGGAACAGTGTCATCAGAATGAGAACTCGCCGTTTATGTCGCCGATAGTCCGGAGTTCGACGCCAATTTCCACACGGTGCTCCTTGCCATCGTTGTTGACGCCGAATTCGTCGTCGCGTGACATTGCGTAAGCCATCTCTACTCGCATGCAATCAATGTCATAGGCGAGGCCCAATCTGTCCTGCATCAGCCTGTCCTCCTCGAGATCGTAGCGCAAGCCGCCAAAGATGGACCACACCTCATTGATAGTGTACTCGGCCTCGCCCCAAATCTGTTCGCCGTCATGCGGCCTGCCGTAAGCCTCGGCCTTCCTGACATCTGCATAAACTAAAGAGCCGGTAAAATCGCCCAAAGTAAGGCCAAGCGCCGCCTCCTGGGTGTTAATTCGCGACAGGTCCTCCTCCACCCGGGCCTGATATCCCAGCGTCACGCCCTGCATCATCTGAATGGCAACCGCGCCGACCAGGTTCGAGGATGTGCCGTTCAGGCCGGAGCCATCGGTGAAGCTGTTCTCGCCTGCAATGTGGAAGCTCTCGCCGAGGCTCGCCCGGAGAAAGCCACCGTTTGCACCGAGCAGAGTATAGTTCACGCCGGCATTCGCCCGGACACCGCCCTCGCGCCGGTCATAGCCGGTAAATCGGTCGCTCAGGAACAGGTTGGTGGTGTCGAAATTCAGGGTGATCGCGTCCTCATTGGCGTTGGCATCATCAATCTGTTCGGAAGGTGCGGCGATGATCTGCGCCACCGGTGTCAGGATGCTCTGGAATGATCCGTGGCTGCCGACGAACGGCATGCGGACATCGAGGCCTGCGGTGGGCGTCACGTAGAAGTTTGAGTCGTTCTCGCCGCGGGCGTCGGGAACGTCGTTCGAGAAGAAGAAATCCGAGCGTAATTGCGCGAAAGGCGTCACCACAAGGCCAGAGGACTGAACCAATTGCCGTTTCCATGCAGCCGAAGCCTCGGCATGTGTCTGCTGGGTTCCGAGCAGCAGCCCGCGCTCGGGATCATCCACCGACTGCTCGCGCTCCAGAGCGTAGGCGTTGAACTGAAACGACATCTCGCCGCCGAGCACCGGTTCGCCAAGCACATAATCCCCGGTCACGAAGGGGGTGGCGGAGGGCATTTGGCTCTGTTCTTCATGCTGCACCAGGGTCTGCCAGTGGATCATCTGGGCCTTGGTGTAGTTGCGGTCCGAAAGCCCTGTTGCCTGCACATAGCTTGCCAGCATGTTGCGGTCGTCGAGGTCATAGTCGGAAAGGAAATTCTTGTCGCTGACCGTGGTGCCATCCCAGCCCCAGGTCCATGTATCGTTGATCTTGAAGCTGCCGGTCGTCCTGGCAGCACCGCGCCACGGCTCTTCGGTTGGTTTGGGGCCATCGGGGTTCAGTTCATAAATACCGTAGCCGCGCAGGGTATAGATGCCTGATTGAAGGCGATGGCGGAACTCCACATCGCCCAGCAATCCCTGCTGTGTTGCCCACATGGGTGAGAAGGTCATGTCCATGTTGGGCGCGATGTCCCAGAAATAGGGCGTCACCACGCCAACGCCGAAGTCTCCGCTCTTGAAGTAAGGCAACAGGAAGCCGGTGCGGCGTTTGACCGTCGGGTCGGGATAGGCGAGATAGGGCGTCCAGAACACCGGCACCCCCGCCACCTCAAGGCGAGCATTGTCATAATATATGGTGCGGTCCTGAGTGTCGTGCTTGGCCTGATTGGCCACGATCTGCCAGGCGGGAGATCTGTCCTTGCCCACGCAGTCTTTGCAGGCGGTGTAGGTGGCTTTCTCGTAAACGATAATGCCATCCTCATAGCGCTGGGCGTACTGAGCGGTGATGGTCACATCATTGGTGAGAAGTGCCTTCACGTGGTTCGCGAAGCCTTCCCGGAAATTTTCCTTCAATTGCGCCGAATCTGCTTGCAGCACGTTGCCGTTGGGTTCACGCAGCACCACCGAACCGTTGGCACTGAACACCCCGGTCTTCATGTTGTAGGACACCATCGTCGCCGTCAGCACATAGGGGCCATAGGTCAACTGCACGGTGCCGGTGGCGGTCGCTACCTCTGTCTTCTGGTCATAGGTCAGCCGGTCGGCCACCACATCCACGCGCGTTCCCTTGGGGATGGGCTTGTCTTCGGGCGCCACGAATTTTGGCGCGTCGGCGATCCGGGCATGCGAGGTGGCAGCTGGGAGAGCCACGCCGGCAGCCACCAGCATGGCCAGAATGCAACACTGCATTACCGGCCGCTTCAACGTGCGAAGGTTGAAACGAAAATACCCCACCTGGCTCCGAACTCACGCGATACAATTGGTAGTCTTAACGGCTTTCCGGAAGGCCGTGAAGCCCTGACTTCGGCTTTCCGCAGGCCGTGCCTGATATGTAGGGCACCCCGGAAAATCCCTGGTTAATGCCATCTGCACCTGCCGTGGCGTCGGAGGTCCGTTTTCAAGTCGGGCAAAAGCGGCTAAGACGATGGCTTCTGTCCCTGTAAGGCTAAATCATGAAAATCAGCTTCGCATCTCCCGCTCTGCCGAAATCCGGCCTGCTCATTCTGCTGTGCCCTGAGGGCCGGGCGCTTTCAGGGCTCGCGGCGGAGCTGGACCGCCGCACGCAAGGCCAGATCACCCGGGCGATGAAGGCCGCGGGATTCACCGGCCGACGCGAGACAACACTCGACATCGTGGCGCCGGGCGGCGGCTTGGCTCGCGCCGTGCTGTTCGGGCTGGGGCAGGCTAAGGCGCTGAAGCCACTTGAGATTGAGCTGCTGGGCGGCGCCATTGCCGGCCTGGTGCAGTCGCTCAAGGCCGAATCGGCGGCTGTCGCCGCTGACACGGAGGCTGCAGCCTTCAGGCCAGCAGAGTTTGCGGGCCTCATCGCCTCCGGCCTTTCGCTCAGGACCTACAGCTTCACCCGTTACAAATCCAAGAAGCCGGAGCATGCGGCGCTGCGGGAGGTCACGATCCTTACGGCGGATGCGAAGGGCGCGCGGCAGAGCTTTGTCGCCCATGAGGCGGTGGCCGACGGCGTCCACCTGGCGCGCGATCTCGTCAATGAGCCGCCAAATCACCTGCACCCGGTCGAATTCGCGGACCGCATGCGCCATCTTGCCAAGTTGGGGCTCAAGGTGTCCGTTATGACGCCGGCCCAGATGAAGAAACTCGGCATGAATGCGCTCTTAGGGGTGGCCCAGGGCTCGGCGCATGAGGCGCGCATGGTCGTCATGGAATGGAAGGGCGGCAAGCCGAAGGAGGCCCCGCTCGCCTTCATCGGCAAGGGCGTCACCTTCGATACCGGCGGCATTTCCATCAAGCCTGCGGCGGGCATGGAGGACATGAAGGGCGACATGGGGGGTGCCGCCTGTGTTGCGGGCCTCATGATGGCGCTGGCCAAGCGCAAGGCGAGGTGAATGTGGTGGGCGCCATCGGCATCGTCGAGAATATGCCGGACGGCAAGGCGCAGCGGCCGGGTGACATTGTCACCTCCATGTCCGGCCAGACCATTGCGGTGCTCAACACCGATGCCGAAGGCCGTCTCGTGCTGGCGGATGTGCTCTGGTATATTCAGGACCGTTTCAAGCCGCGTTTCATGATCGACCTTGCCACGCTGACAGGCGCCATCCTCGTGGCGCTCGGCAAGGAACATGCGGGGCTGTTCTCCAACAATGACGAACTGGCACAGCGCCTGTCCGAGGCGGGCTATGCCACGGGCGAGAAGGTGTGGCGGATGCCGCTCGCACCTGAATATGACCGTATCATCGACCATGATGTGGCGGATGTGAAGAATACCGGCGGCCGCCATGCGGGCTCGATCACGGCCGCGCAATTCCTGCAGCGCTTCGTCAACAATGTGCCATGGGCGCATCTCGATGTGGCCGGCACCGCGATGGATGCGCCGCGCAGCGCCATCAACCCAAGCTGGGGGCCAGGTTGGGGTGTGCGCCTGCTCGACCGGCTGGTGAGCCAGAATTACGAAAGCTGAGCCTTCTCAGGCGGCGGCGACAGCGGCTCCGCGGGCGGGCGCGCAGCTCGCCCGCCGCCGGAGTTCCACCGGCAACACGGTTTCCTGGGCGATGTCTGGCTGACCGCGGATCATGCCGATCAGCTTTTCAGCTGCGCGCAGGCCAATATCGGCGCGCGGCACGTCAACCGTGCTGACGGCTGGGAAGGCGAACTGCCCGTCTGGCGTATTGTCGGCTCCCACAAAGGAGATGTCGCCCGGCACGTGAATGCCCCGGTCACGGCAAACGTCCATGGCGGCGCAGGCCATCGAGTCACTGGCGCAGAACACAGCGGTGGGCGGCGCGGCAAGCGCAAGAAGCTGCTTCATGGCGTCCGCCGCCGCATCGCGGCGGGAATGGCCGTTTTTGATCAGGTCATTGTCCAGGGTCAGTCCGTTTCGTCCCATGGCCGAAACATATCCGGCATGCCGTTCCGTAGCCGAAACGGAATTTGGCGCACCGGAAATATGGGCGATCCTGCGGTGACCCATGCTCGCGAGGTGGCGCACGGCCAACTCGCCGATCATCTTGTCATCCACCCGCACGATCGGCACCGGCGGTGCATAGATGGGGTCCAGCATCTGGACCACGGGAACATCGGGCCGTCCGCCGGTCACCTGCTCGACCCCTGTGCCGCCATCGGCAACCAGCAGTCCATCCACCCGGCCGGCGGTGATCAGGTCGCCATAGGCCTCGCGGCCGCGTTCGGTCTTGGAGGTGAAGCCGACGATAATGGAATAACCCGCTGCCAGGGCGGTTTCCTCCACGCTCCGCACCATGGCGGGGTAGAAGGGGTTATCAATGCAAGGAACCAGAAGAAGCAGCGTATTGGTGCGCTGTATCCGCAGCGATCTGGCGACCAGGTTGATCTTGTAGCCGCAGGAATTGGCTGCATCGCGGACGGCGCGCCGCGTCCCATCCGCCACCAGGTCCGGGTTGCTCAGTGCCCGGGAGGCAGTCGCCACGGACACGCCGGCCAGTTTCGCTACATCCGAGAGGGTCGGTCGCATGCAGATACACCCGTAATTAATTTCATTACAACTATTACACAACTCAAACGATTTAAATTGCCAAAAACGCTCCACAACTTATGGTGCCAATGAATCTCCATTTCTGGCACCATCACATGCCTTTAGGTCAGCGTCGACCCATAGGCGATCAGCCTTGTACAGGGCTGGATAAGAGACCGGAAAAAGTGGGGGTTATCAGGTTGTTCCGACTGTCGTGCGGCACTGCGCAGGCCGTCGCCCCTCGGCGGTCGATCGCCGCAGAGCACGAAGTCTCTGGCCTTGCTGCACGGAACGGCAGCAGAAGCCGGGTTGCGCTTGGTTCAGGCCTTCAGGCGGGCCGCATGCCAGGCGATGTGGTCTGCCATGAATGTCGAGATGAAATAATAGGAGTGGTCGTAGCCTTCCTGCATACGCAGCGTGAGGGCAATCCCCGACGCCTCGCAGGCCGTTTCCAGCAGCCAGGGCCGAAGCCCATCCTGCAGGAAGGAATCGGCGGTTCCCTGGTCCACCAGAAGCTCCGGCACCCGCTTGCCATCCTCGATCAGCGCAACGGCATCATAGGCGCGCCACTTCGCTTCATCGGGTCCCAGATAGGCGGCGAGAGCGCCTTTCGACCATTCGGCCGTCATGGGGTGGGTGATGGGCGCGAAGGCGGAGCAACTCTTGTAGGTGCCTGGGTTCTTCAACGCCGCGATCAGCGCGCCATGACCACCCATTGAATGGCCGAACACCGACTGGCGTGCCATGTCCGCCATTGGGAAGTGCGCCGCGATCACGGCAGGCAGTTCTGACGTGACATAGCTGTACATCCGGTAGTGAGAGGCCCACGGCTGCTCCGTCGCATCGACGTAGAAGCCAGCGCCACAGCCAAGCTTCCAGCTTTGCGGATCATCGGCAACACCCTCGCCGCGCGGGCTGGTGTCCGGGCAGACGATGATCACGCCCTGTTCGGCGGCAGCCTTGCGGTATTCGCCCTTCTCCATGACATTCGCGTGGGTGCAGGTGAGGCCGGAGAGATACCACAGCACCGGCAGCTTCTGGCCTTGCTGATGGGCTGGCACAAACACCGCAAAGGTCATCGGGCATGCGCAAGCGTCAGATGCATGGGTGTAGACGCCCTGCGCGCCGCCGTGTGACGTCCAGATGGACTTGGTCTCGAGCGCCATGATCAGAACACGATGACGCTGCGGATGGACTTACCCTCATGCATCAGGTCGAAGGCCCTGTTGATGTCTTCGAGTGGCAGCGTGTGGGTGATCATCGGGTCGATCTCGATCTTGCCCGCCATGTACCAGTCGACGATCTTTGGAACATCCGTGCGGCCCCTTGCGCCACCGAACGCCGTGCCCTTCCACTGGCGCCCGGTGACGAGCTGGAAGGGCCGCGTGGAGATTTCCTGGCCCGCAGCGGCCACACCAATGATGATCGACTGTCCCCAGCCGCGGTGCGAGGCTTCCAGCGCCATGCGCATCACCTTCACGTTGCCGGTGCTGTCGAACGTATAGTCAGCGCCGCCAATCTGGTCCGCACCGCGTTTCGTCATGTTGACGAGGTGGGGAACAAGATCGCCATCGATCTCGGTGGGGTTGACGAAATGCGTCATACCAAAGCGTTGGCCCCATTCCTTCTTGGAATTGTTGATATCGACGCCGATGATCATGTCAGCGCCCGCCATCTTGAGGCCCTGGATGACGTTCAGGCCAATGCCCCCGAGGCCGAACACCACAGCCGTTGCACCCTGCTCGACATTCGCGGTGTTGATGACCGCGCCCACGCCGGTGGTGACACCGCAGCCAATATAGCAAATCTTGTCGAAGGGAGCCTGGTCGTTGACCTTGGCCACCGCAATCTCCGGCAGCACTGTATAATTGGAGAAGGTCGAGCAGCCCATGTAGTGGTGGATTTTCTGGCCCTTGTAGGAAAAGCGCGAGGTGCCGTCCGGCATCAGGCCTTGCCCCTGCGTGGCGCGGATCGCCGTGCAGAGATTGGTCTTGCGCGAGAGACACGACGGGCACTGGCGGCACTCGGGCGTATAGAGCGGGATCACATGGTCGCCCGGTTTCACCGAGGTGACGCCCGGGCCCACCTCGACGACAATGCCGGCGCCCTCATGGCCGAGGATGGCGGGGAACAGGCCTTCAGGGTCAGCGCCGGACAACGTGAACTCGTCCGTGTGGCAGACGCCCGTGGCCTTGATCTCGACCAGCACCTCGCCTGCCTTGGGGCCCTCGAGGTCCACATCGACGATTTCGAGCGGCTTTCCGGCGGCGAAGGCAACGGCGGCGCGGGTCTTCATGGGCGGTTTCCTTTCCTGAATCGCATGATCCCTCTGCACATATCGCGGCAGCGGCAACGAAGCCAGAGGCAGCCTCATGGGGGCGGAGGGGTCAGCCATGCGCTACCATTGTGTTGTCATGAGACAGGCGGAAGTCGTCTGGCGGCGAAAGCCGTTTCGTCCTAGGCTCTCGGTCATCGAGAGGTTCGGGTATTGATGAGACGTCTGATCATTCTGCTGTCCGGTGTGGTTCTGCTGTCGCTGGCAGCCGTTGGGGTGCGTCATTACGGAATCGATCTCAAGGACCTTTCCAGCCTCACGGCCCAATTTGCCGGCGGAAAGCCTGCGGCGGTGTCGGCGCAGCGTCCGGCGGCGGGGAGGGCCCGCGGACCATCCCCCGTTGAAACGGCCACGGCCGGCACGTTGCGTTTGAGTGATGACATTGCCGCGATCGGCACATTGCTTGCCGATGAGTCTGTCGCCATTGCACCTGAAACCGCGGGGCGGGTGTCCCAGGTTCTGTTCCGCGATGGTGCCTTGGTGGAGAAGGGCACGCCGCTCTTCCGCTTCGATACGGATCTCGCCGAATCGGAGCTCGCCGAGGCCAGGGCAAGGCTGAAGCTGGGGGAAGCGAACTACGCGCGCAACCAGAAGCTCCGTCAATCCGGCAATGTGGCCGAAAGCGCCTATGAGGAAGCCCTCTCGGCGCGGGACGTGGCGCGGGCGGCGGTCGACTCGGCCGAGGTTCGCCTGGCGAAGCTGACCATCGCCGCGCCGTTTTCAGGAACGCTCGGCTTCCGCAGTGTTTCAGAGGGGGCTTATGTCACGGCCGGCACACCGCTGGTGCAACTCGACAAGGTGGACCGGCTGAAAGTGGCCTTCTCCGTTCCTGAGCTGCGGCAGGACGCAATGCAGCAGGCGACATCAGTTGATGTCACTGCCGACGCACTGCCGGGTGAAACCTTCACAGCCTCTGTCTCGGCCCTCAACCCCGTCATCGACGTCAATGGCCGTGCCCTGCAGGTGCGCGCTGAATTGGACAATGCTCAGGCCAAGCTCAGGCCCGGCCTGCTGGTGCGTGTCACTATCAAGGGGCCGGAGCGCGAAGCGGTGATCGTTCCGGAAACGGCGATCGTGCAGCGTGGCGAAAAGACGGTCCTCTTTGTGGTTGCTGAAAACAAGGCGAAGGAAGTTCCCGTTCGCATCGGCAAGCGCATAGAGGGCAGGGTTGAAGTCCGCGAAGGCCTGAGCGGCGGTGACGTGGTGGTGATCGCGGGCAATGCCCAGCTCCGCGATGGCGCCGAGGTGGAGATCGTCTCCGCCGCTGCTGCTGCGTCCGAGTAGCGGCCATGGGTTTTACCGAACTCTGCATCCGCAGGCCGGTCTTCGCCACGGTGCTGAGCCTGGTCCTCGTGCTGGCGGGGCTCGTGTCGTTCAACCGGCTGACCATCCGCGAATATCCCAACATCGATGAGCCGCAGGTCTCGGTGCAAACTAACTATCCTGGCGCGTCCGCCGAGATCATCGAAACGCAGGTGACACAGGTTCTGGAAGGCTCTCTGGCCGGCATTGAGGGCATCGACACCATTGAATCAACCTCGCGCGCCGAGCAAAGCCGCATCACCGTGCGCTTCCGCTCCACCGTCAACATCGATTCCGCCACGAGCGACGTCCGTGACCGGGTGAGCCGCGTCCGGCGGCAATTGCCCAATGAGATCAGCGAGCCCACCATTTCCAAGGTGGAGGCCGATGCACAGCCCATCATGTTTCTCGTTATGCAGTCGGACACGCTGGATGCGGCAGAGCTCACGGACTACGTAAACCGCTTCGTCGTTAATCGCTTCAAGAACCTTGATGGCGTGGCGGATGTCAGCATCAATGGCGAGCGTGTTTACGCCATGCGGGTGTGGATCGACCCCGTGCGCCTCGCGGGGCAGGGCCTTACCGTGCAGGATGTCGAAACCGCCATCCGCAATCAGAATGCCGATATTCCCGCAGGCCGCATCGAAAGCGCCGAGCGTGAATTTACTGTACTGTCACGTACCGCTCTTGGCACGGCGGAGGAATTCGCCAAGATCGTCCTGAAGGAGGGCGGCGGATTGCAGGTTCACCTGGGCGATGTGGCGCGTGTGGAACTCGGCACCGCAGATGTGCGCCGCGAAAGCCGCTTTATAGGCGTTACCGCCATCTCCGTCGGTATTGTCAAGACGGCGGTGGCGAACCCGCTTGATGTGGCGCGCGAGGTGAAGCAGTTGTTGCCCCGCCTCAATGGCGAGTTGCCGAAAGGCACGTCGATGTCGGTTGGCTATGACGCCACCGTGTTTATCGACCGCTCCATCGACAATGTCTTCCGCACCATTCTTGAGGCCATCGGCCTGGTGCTCGTAATCATCCTGCTGTTCCTGCATTCCTGGCGGGCGGCGCTGATTCCGATCGTCACCATTCCCGTCTCGCTCATCGCTACCTTCGCCATCATGTATGCGGGCGGGCTGACGGTGAACACCCTCACATTGCTTGCCATGGTTCTGGCCATCGGCCTCGTGGTGGATGATGCGATCGTGGTGCTGGAAAACATCTACCGCCACATCGAAGACGGCATGAAGCCCTTCGCGGCGGCGGTGCGGGGCGCGCGCGAAATCGGCTTCGCCGTCATTGCGATGACGCTGACACTCGCTGCCGTCTATGCGCCGATCGCCTTCACACCGGGGCGCACGGGGCGGTTGTTCCTTGAATTCGCAGTCACGCTGGCGGGCGCTGTCATCGTCTCGGGCTTCGTGGCGCTGACGCTTACCCCCATGATGTGCTCGAAGCTGCTGCGGCCTACGGAGCGGCGCAACGCTTTCGCCCGCGTCATCGAAAGCGTGCTGGATGGTCTTGAGCGCGGCTATGCCTCGGCCCTTGGCTTGGCCATCAGGCTGCGCTGGCTGGTGCTTCTGCTGGCGCTTGGTGCGGGTGCCGCGGGTGGCTGGCTGTTCAGCCAGATGAAGTCAGAACTCTCGCCTGTCGAAGACCGCGGCACCATCCTGATTTCCGGCAATGCGCCGGAGGGCGCAAGCTTCCGTTACACTGACCGCTACGCAACCCAGGCTGAGCAGCTTCTCGCCCAGGTGCCGGAGCTTCAGGCCTATCTCATGATCGTCGGCTCAGGTGATGTGACGCAGTTCATCTCCTTCGCACGGCTGAAGGACTGGTCCGAGCGTGATGTCTCGCAACAGCAGGTCACCCAGTCGCTGGCGCCAAAGCTCCGCAAGATTGCCGGGGTTCAGGCTTTTGTCACCAACCCGGCCTCGCTCGGGGTCAGGGGGTTTGGCAAGCCCTTCCAGTTCGTGATCCAGTCCACTGCGTCCTATGAGGAGATCAACAAGATCGCCTCGGCATTGGTCGAGAAGCTGAAGGACAATCCCGGCCTCGCCGATATCGATACCGACATGCGCCTCAACAAGCCGGCGGTGGAGGTGGAGATCGACCGCAACCGTGTCGCGGATCTGGGCCTCGATGTTTCGGTCATCGGTCGGACGCTGGAAACGCTGCTGGGTGGGCGCAATGTCTCCACCTTCCAGATCGGCTCGGAGCAGTATGACGTGACAGTGGCCCTGCCGGCCTCTGAGCGCACCTCGCCCGAAACGCTGGCCAACATCTTCGTGCGTGGCAAGACCGGGGAGATGGTGCAGCTGTCGAATATCGTGAAGGCCAAGGTTCAGGTCACCCCGCGTGATCTCCGCCGTTTCAACCAGCTGCGCGCCATTACCATTCAGGCCAATCTCGCGCCGGGCTATACGCTGGGCGAGGCGATTGCCGCGGTGAACCAGGCGGCGGCGGAGGTTCTGCCGCCCGACACGGTCACCGACCTGACCGGGCAGGCCCGCGAGTTTCGTGATGCGAGTTCCAATCTCCTGCTCGTTTTCCTCATGGCGTTGGCGTTCATTTATCTGGTGCTCGCCGCCCAGTTCGAAAGCTTCCGCGATCCCCTGCTGATCATGGTCTCTGTGCCCCTGTCGATGACGGGGGCCCTGGCCGCGCTGTGGTTCACGGGGGGTACGCTGAACGTCTATTCGCAGATTGGCCTCGTCACGCTCATCGGCCTCATCACCAAGCACGGCATCCTGATCGTTGATTTCACCAACCGGCTCCAGCTTGAGGGAACGCCCCGCGTGCAGGCCATCATCGAGGCCTCGCGGCTGCGGCTGCGCCCCATCCTGATGACGACGGCGGCGATGATCCTCGGTGCTGTACCGCTGGCGCTGGCGGAAGGGGCGGGCGCTGAGAGCCGCCAGCAGATCGGCTGGGTCATTGTCGGCGGCATGAGCCTCGGTACGCTGCTCACCCTGTTCGTGGTCCCCTGCATCTATGCGGTGGCGGGCTGGCGGCCAGGCAAGGAGCAGTTGCTTGTTCATGCGGCCAGCGCAAAAGCGGCGGAATGAGCCTTATTCCCTTCCGCCTTCTTCGCTGCCTGGCTCCTCCTCGGCGGCGGGAATGGCATAGTTGCCGCCAAGCCAGCGGTTCAGGTCCACCTGGGCGCAGCGGCCCGAACAGAAGGGATGGAATTTCTGCTGCGAGGCCTTGCCGCAAATGGGGCAGGAGCGTTTCGGGCGGAGCCTGACCGGTTCGGTCATGTCAGACCTCCGATTGCGGCGCCGTCATCCAGCTGTGAAACACCGGGTAACCGGCGCCTTCGAGAAGATGCACCGTCTCATAGAGGGGTAGGCCGATGACGGCGGAATGCGAACCCGTCAGCATACGGACGAACGCCTCCGCCCGGCCCTGAATGGCATATCCGCCCGCCTTGCCGCGCCATTCGCCGCTTGCGATGTAGCTGTCCACATCCTCGCGCGACAGGCGCTTGAAGCGGAGCTTGGTTTCAACGCAGCGGGTTGAAATCCGGTTTCCGGGTGCAATCAGGCAGACAGTGGAATAGACCCAGTGCGAGCGGCCTGACAGAAGCGACAGGCAGTCGCGGGCTTCATCCTCCGTTTCCGCCTTGGGCAGAATGCGGCGGCCAAGCCCCACCACGGTATCGGCGGCGAGGATGAAGGCATTGGGCCCCATCTCGCGCACCAGCGGCATCATGCGCGCATGCTCCGCCTTTTCGCGCGCCAGCCGGATCGAGAGGGCGCGCGGTGTTTCCCGCTTGTGTGGAAGTTCGTCAATGTCGGCGGGGTTGAGGAGATCGGGCGTGAGCCCCACGCGCTCGAGCAGTTGAAGCCGGCGCGGCGAGGCGCTGGCCAGCACGAGTTTCACGGGGGCGTGCGCGCCTGATTTACTTGAAGCGGTAATTGATGCGGCCCTTCGTCAGGTCATAGGGCGTCATTTCGACCATCACGCGGTCGCCCGCCAGAACGCGGATGCGGTTCTTGCGCATCTTGCCGGCGGTGTGGGCGATGATCTCGTGATTGTTGTCGAGCTTCACGCGAAATGTCGCGTTGGGCAGAAGTTCGGTCACGGTACCTTCGAATTCGAGCAGTTCTTCCTTGGCCATGTGGCTCCTTGAGGACGGGGTTAGGCGAAATTCGCGCGGAAAATGGACCTCTCCGCCTATAAAATCAAGCTTCTAGAGTAAACCTGCATCCATGACGTAGAGCAGGATCGAAACGCTCACCGCCGCAAGCCCGGTTCCGAGTGCGATGGCGCCCGAGACGGCGGCCACCGCTTCGTTGTTCCGCTGCGAGAACAGGAAGGCGTTCGCGCCCGTGGGCATGGCGGCAAACAGCACGGCAACCTGGCCCCAGAGCGGCGGGATCGACACCACATAGCGCACCATGAGGAACACCAGAACCGGCATCAGCACCATTTTGAGGCTGATCAGGGTGAACATGCCGCTCCACGAGCCTTTCAGCGAATAGCCTGCAAGCGACACGCCCAGCGCGAAGAGCGCGGTTGGAACGGAGGCATCCGCCAGCATGCCGAGCATGCTGTCGGCCACGGGGTGCAACCCCCAGCCCATGAAGCGCCACAGGCTACCGGCCGCCAGTCCCAGAACGATGCCATTGGTGGCAAGATTGATGAAAAGCTCCTTCGCCGTTCGCCGGATCGAGAAGTTCGAGGCGGAGCGGAACAGTTCGCGGTGAAGCATGGCCGAAAACCACAGGATCGGTGCATGGATCGACAGGATCATGCCGAGCGGCAGTGCCGCCTGCTGTCCGA
The DNA here is from genome assembly GCA_040383265.1 of Hyphomicrobiales bacterium. Taxonomy (GTDB): domain Bacteria; phylum Pseudomonadota; class Alphaproteobacteria; order Rhizobiales; family Aestuariivirgaceae; genus Aestuariivirga. The sequence continues at coordinate 12,612 of JBEIDW010000001.1, read as the reverse complement.
AATGTGAGAGCGCCAGCGGTGTGCCGAGCAGCGCGAGATTGCCGAAGCCCGCCGCCATGGAGGCGGCCGCACCGCCTGAGACATTGAGCGAGGGGACGAAGCGGGAAACGGCGCCAGCCGCAATCCAGGTAAGGAACAGTCCGCCGAAAAAGGCGAGCCACAATTCCCAGGGTGCCCCTTCCTGCGGACTCATGGAGGCAACCGTCTGAAACAGCAGGGCGGGAATAGCGGCGTTGAACACGAACAGCGACAGGCCCCGGCCTGCCGCCGCATCGAAGATCTTCGCCTTGGCGAAGCCGAAGCCCAGCACGATCATGCCGAAGACCGGCAGAACGGTGTTGAGGATCGGTTCCACCTAGAGATCCGCTCTGGTGGAAGCGCGTGATCCGTTGGCCGTCATCCCGGCGCAGGCCGGGATCCGGCTGTCTTTCCGAATATACTGACGCCCAAAGCTGAACCCCGGCCTGCGCTGGGGTGACGCCAATAAGGGGGCGGCCATGAATACACGTGGCCTTACAGCCAAGGTTGGCTGGAGGCCTGCTTCTTTTCAAAGGCGTCGATGTGGGAGGCCTTCTCCAGCGACAGGCCGATGTCATCGAGGCCGTTCAGCAGGCAGTGCTTCCGGAACGGGTCGATGTCGAACTTGATCACGCCGCCATCCGGGCCGCGGATTTCCTGTGCGGGAAGATCAATGGTCAGGGTGGCATTGGCGCCGCGCTCGGCGTCATCCATCAGCTTCTTCAGTTCATCGGCCGAGACCTTGATCGGCAGGATGCCGTTCTTGAAGCAGTTGTTGTAGAAGATGTCGGCGAAGCTCGTCGAGATCACGCAGCGGATGCCGAAATCGAGGAGCGCCCAGGGCGCATGCTCACGTGACGAGCCGCAGCCGAAATTGTCGCCCGCCACCAGGATTTCCGCCTTGCGGTAGGCAGGCTGGTTCAGCACGAAGCCGTCGATTTCCTTGCCCTCCTGCGTGTAGCGCATTTCGAAGAACAGCGATTTGCCAAGCCCTGTCCGCTTGATCGTTTTCAGGAACTGCTTGGGGATGATCATGTCGGTGTCGATGTTGACGATGTTGAGTGGCGCGGCAACACCGCTAAGCGTTTCAAACTTTTGCATTGTCTTGGTCCTCAGGCAGGCTTGTGGAGTGCGGTGCCGAGTGTTTCATCGGCACCGATCATGAGATTGAGATTCTGCACGGCGGCGCCGGAGGCGCCCTTGCCGAGATTGTCGTAAATGGCCATCAGCAGCACGTGGCCGCGCGCATCATTGGCGAAGACATGAAGCCGCATGCGGTTCGTGTTGTTGAAAAACTCCGGTGACACATCGGCTGACCGCTCAATGGCCTCGAACGGCGCCACCTCGATGAAGGGTTCGCCCGTATATGCTTCGGCCAGGCAATCGCGGATGTCTTGCGCCGTGACAGTCTTCATGAGCAGTTCAGAGAATACTGGCACGCAACCCATCATGCCCTGCGCGTAGTTTCCAACGGCAGGCTGGAAGACTGGCGCATGCGCGATCTCGGCATAGACTTGCATCTCGCGCAGGTGCTTGTGCGAGAAGGTGAGGCCATAAGGATGGTAGGGAATGGCGGCGTTACCCTTTGCCTCGTAATCCTCGATCATCTTCTTGCCGCCGCCGGAATAGCCCGACACGGCATTGTAGGTGACAGGATAATCCGCCGACATGATGCCGCTGCCGATCAGCGGGCGAACAAGTGCGATCAGGCCCTGCGGATAGCAGCCCGGATTGGCCACGCGGGCCGCCGCCTTGATCTTTTCTCTGTGCAGTTTCGACAGCTCGGGCATGCCATAGGCCCAGCCTTCCGCCGTGCGGAAAGCGGTGGAGGCATCGATCACGCGGGTCTTTGACGATGGGTCGATCATCGCCACCGCTTCCTTTGCCGCATCATCGGGCAGGCAGAGTATGGCGATATCGACGGAGTTCAGCAGGTCGCGCCGGGCCTGCGCATCCTTGCGGCGCGCCGGGTCGATCGAAACGATCGTCACCCCGGGCCGGTCCACGAGCCGGTCACGGATCTGGAGGCCGGTCGTACCCGCCTCGCCATCAATGAAAATGCTGATCATGAGCCGCTCTATAGAGGGGAAGGGCAGGGCCTGCAACATGAAGGCCCCGCCCGCCAGGTTTTCCCGCGAAGGGTCTGGAACCATCGCGTTGGCTCAAGTGTTTTCCAGGCAGAAGGAGGCAGTCACGTTCGCTGATCTCCTGTCGACTGCGGGTCTCCGGCTTTCCCATCCCTTGCAAAGACCGTCACCGGGAACACGCAGCATCCAGAAGCCGGCCGTGAGCCTCCCCTCCACGGCCGGCTTCACCCGTTTCAGGGTGTCCGGTCCTCTATGGAATACATGTCATCATCGGAGAGGCCGAAGTGGTGGCCGATCTCATGCACCAGCACATGGGTCACGATATTGCCGAGCGTTTCCTCATGTTCGGCCCAGTAGTCGAGAATGGCGCGGCGGTAGAGGAACACCATGTTGGGCATGCGGCCTGTTTCCGGTACGGCGGCGTCATGCGCCAGGCCCACGCCCTGAAACAGCCCCAGAAGATCGAAAGGCCCGGCGTCCATTGCCGTCTGCACGTCGTCCGCCGGGAAGTCGGCAACGGTGATGATGATCTCGCCGCACAGCGCGCGAAATTCCGCCGGCAGGCCTGCGAAGGCCTCGGTGGCAAGCGATTCTATGTCGGAAAGAGAAGGGGCGGAAAGGCTGTAAAGCCTGTGCTCCGCCATGATCAGCTTACTGCTGGCAGAAGACGATGCAGGCGCCGGTTGCGCCAGTCATGGCCTGTACCGTGGTCAATCCAGCCATCGCGCCGGTCACCACCGTCAGGAAGACGAGGCCAAGAAAAATGCGGCGTAGAAATTTCGTGTCCGCCTGAACAGAAGTACCCATTACCAACCCCCAACAAGAAAGGCACCAAACCCCGCCTTCCTGAATCACTCTATCGCCGCGTTGGTCGCTTAAGCGTTAACGTAAGGCTCAGCAACCGTTAATTCGTTGAATTCCATTTCAGCGATGGCATCAAAGTCCTGCCCGCGTGCAATCGTCCCTCGTCTACGCCGTGATGTGACGCGTAATTGTTCGCTGCTGGACGTTCTGGCAGCGCGACACGAAAAAAGCCCCTTCATGGTAAAGAAAATGGCCCCGCATCACGGGGCCATGCCTGCCATGTCAGGCGTGATGCGTTCAGGCGCTGGGCTTGCGCACATCCACGAAGCGCCCGGCCAGCGCCGCGGCGGCGGCCATTTCCGGCGAGAGCAGGTGGGTGCGGCCCTTGTAGCCCTGGCGGCCTTCGAAGTTCCGGTTCGAGGTCGAGGCGCAGCGCTGGCCGGGCTTCAACTGGTCCGGGTTCATGCCGAGGCACATGGAGCAGCCGGGCTCACGCCACTCAAAGCCCGCGGCCTTGAAGATCTTGTCGAGGCCTTCGGCTTCCGCCTGTTCCTTCACGAGGCCGGAGCCCGGCACGATCATTGCATAGGCAAGGCGCCCGGAAATCTTCCTGCCGTCGACGATCTTGGCCACGGCCCGCAGGTCTTCGATGCGGCCATTGGTGCAGGAACCGATCCACACCACATCCAGCTCGACATCGGTCATCTTCGTGCCGGGCTTCAATCCCATGTATTCAAGGGCGCGCCACTTGGACTGGCGCTTGCCCTCATCCGCGATGTCATCCGGGTTGGGGATCGTGCCGGCAATCGACATCACATCTTCCGGAGACGTGCCCCAGGATACGATGGGCGGCAGGTTTGCGGCGTCGAGTGTCACCACCCGGTCGAAATGCGCGCCCTCATCTGTGTGCAGTGTCTCCCAGTAACGGCGCGCCATATCCCAGGCTTCGCTCGAGGGCGCCATGGGACGACCCTTCAGATAGGCATAGGCCTTCTCGTCAGGCGCGATCATGCCGGCGCGCGCACCGCCTTCGATCGTCATGTTGCAGACCGTCATGCGGCCTTCCATCGACAGGTCGCGGATGGCTTCACCGGCGAACTCGATGACGGAACCCGTGCCGCCCGCTGTGCCGATTTCACCGATCACGGCGAGGATGATGTCCTTGGCGGTCGAATGGCTCGGCAGCTTGCCATTGACCTGCACCAGCATGTTCTTGGCCTTCTTCTGGATCAGCGTCTGGGTGGCCAGAACGTGCTCCACTTCAGAGGTGCCGATGCCGTGGGCCAGGGCTCCGAACGCACCGTGGGTCGAGGTGTGGCTGTCGCCGCACACGATGGTGGTGCCGGGCAGCGTGAAGCCCTGCTCGGGACCCACGACGTGGACGATGCCCTGGCGCTTGTCGAGTTCGTTGAAGTATTTGACGCCGAATTCCGCAGCGTTCTTGGCCAGCGTTTCCACCTGCACGCGGCTTTCTTCTTCCGCAATGCCCTTGGAGCGGTCGGTGGTGGGCACATTGTGGTCAACCACGGCCAGTGTGCGCTCCGGATGGCGTACCTTGCGGCCCGTCATGCGCAGGCCTTCGAAGGCCTGCGGGCTTGTCACTTCATGGACGAGATGGCGGTCAATATAGAGGAGGGCGGTGCCATCCTCGGCCTCATGGACCAGGTGATCGTCCCAGATCTTGTCATAAAGCGTGCGCGGCTTGGCCATGGATTTTGCCTTCGGCTGAATGGATTTTGGGCCGTATTTAGCGACTTCAAGCTCCAAGTCAAACCCCGAGCGGAGGCCTCACATGCCACCCATGAGGAAGTGGCTGGGCCTTTACGCGGGGTTGAGGCGGAAGTCGGCGCCTTCGGGCAGTGTCTGGCCGCCATCCACGATGATGGTCGTGCCAGTGATGTAGGAGGCATCGTCCGAAGCGAGGAACAGGGCGCAGTTGGCAATGTCGCGCGGCGTGCCGAGGCGGCCCAGTGGCACCGCTTCCGCCATGGAGCGGATGAAGGCTTCGGAGCGGTGCAACGCCAGGCCCGGCGTCATGATGTTGCCCGGCTCGATGCCATTGACGGTGATGCCGTAGCCCGAAAACTCCAGCGCCGCCGCCTTGATGAAGCCGTTGATGCCTGCCTTGCTGGCCGAATAATGGCCGTGCCCGGGGCTCGTCACCCGGGGGCCGGTGATCGAGGAGGTGAAGATCATCCGGCCAGATCGCTTCGCCTTCATATGGGGAAGGGCGGCGCGTGCTGCGAGGAAGGTGCCTTTCAGGTTCACCGCCAGCACCTTGTCCCACTCCGCTGGTGCGATGTTCTCGATCAGCGTCCAAGGATAGATGCCGGCATTCTGCACGAGGATATCAAGGCCGCCGAAACCGTTGATCGCGGTGCTGACGGCCTTTTCTGCATGGTCCAGCCGCGAGATGTCGGTTTCGGCGAACAGCCCGCCAAGCCGCCGCGCGGTTTCCTCGCCTGCCGCGATATCCGTATCGGCGATAACGACCTTTGCCCCTTCCTCGGCGAAGCGCCCGGCGATGCCCTCGCCAATGCCGCGCGCCGCGCCGATGACCAGCGCTACTTTCCCCTCAAGCCTTTTCATCATTCGAACCCCTGGCTTTGCTGACGATATGGTGGATCACTATCGGCAGCCGCAGGCCGAAAGCCAAGCCGCAATCGCTCAAGGCGCGGTGAGCCAGTCTTCCCATCGTTGGGTCTCGGGGCGGAAATAGGCGATCATCCGGCCTTCCGGTGGCGCGGTGGCCTTCTCGCCCCAGGGCGCAACGCCATGCAGCAGGTGGCGGTGCAGGAGCGTTGCTTCACCCGGGTTGGCGGGAAGTACGATCCGGCGGCAGGTGGCAAAGGCCTGGCGCCTAGCGTCCTGATAGGGCTCTGTCACATCGACGTCCGGACAGTCTTTCGGGGCTCGCCCTTCGAAGACCTTGGCGAACATGGCGCGCATGATGATGTGCGAGCCCTCCCAGACGACGAGTGGTGCGGCATCCTCTGATTGCCAGGTGAGCGGTAGGCCGAGGATATAGGCATGGGGCTCCCGGACGTAGCGGCGCTTGTCCGGGCCTTCCGCCAGAAGTCCATCCACGTGCGCTGCATCGCGGTTCAGGCGGAACCGATAGGCCGCAGGCGATTCCTCCGCAGAAGGTTGCGGGTAGCCAGGATAGCAGATCGAAACCTGGGCGCGGTGCAGCGGCAGGCTGAGCCGCAGTTCATCCGCGATGAAATCCATCGCCACCCCCTGAAGCGGCGGGCCCCCGCCCACGCCGCCATGGCGATCATTCGGCAGGGCATCGACACCGACGAACCAGGTTCCGCCGCAGCGTAGCCAGTGCGCCTGCGCGGGATCCCTCGCGGCCTCGGCCGCAAAGCCCCGCGCATGCTCAGCCCAGGCCAGCACTGCGCTGTCCACCGGAAAACTCAGGTAGCCCCGTTCAGCAAAGCTTTCGACATGACTCATGCGTAATCACTAGCACGCGTGGGCAGAAAGGGAACTCCCGGAGGCCATACTTCGCCTCAAGGCCGTGTTTTTCGCCTGCACACAACCTTTGCTTTTACTCATCAGGCCAGATTTGCTGCAGATCAACGGAATTTCGGCCATCTCCTCCCCATATTTCCAACAAGAGAAGATGCCAGAAGGGTGTCCAACGAGCGCAACCGCATCCGGCCTGACGACTGTCGGCTCTGCCACTCAGATGGGAGTATTCGCAATGACATTTCGCAGAAGCTTTGCGGCCGCCTTGATCGCGGTTTCAAGTCTCGCCGCTGCGGCGCCGGTTCAGGCCGGTCCGATTGCTGGCACTGAAGTTGCCAAGCTCTTTCCTGGCCAGTTCGAAGCCCAGGTGAAGGGTTATCGGGTGAGTTTTGCAGGAAGCCGTAACGGCACGCTGATGGGCGCTGCCTATGGCCAGCAGGACAAGGGCCGGTGGTTCATGCAGGGTTCATCACTCTGTGTCAGTTGGAACAAATGGACCAAGGGCAAGACCCATTGTGGTCAGATCAGCCAGAAGGGCGGCTGGTATATCGCGTCCAACAGTGAAGGCGAGCTTCTGAAGTTCCGCCGCACCGACGTGGCGCAGAACTAAGCCCCTTGCTGTACCTCGATTGACGCCATGCCACCTGCAGCCTAACTAGGCGGCATGATGGGATGGCTCACGATGAATTTGAGTAAAACTTTCAATGAGCGCCGCCGCACCTTGCGGCAGGCTGCTGCGCCTGTCCTGGTGCTCATGCTGTGCTGCTTCGGTGTTGCGGCCTGCAGCGGGCTTCCCGGCAAGGACCTTGAAGCGCTCGGCTCCCAGGTCATCCCGCAGGCCGTGGATTTTTCAGCCCTGGCGGTTGACGCGAAGCGTGCCCGCGCGGCTTATCTCAGTGAAGCCGGAATCCGTGCCGCCTATCCCAATACCGTGCATGTTGCCACGCCCGGCGGCGAGGGCGTCCAGTACTTCATTGAAAGAGATGACAAGGCGCGCACGCAGATTGTCACGGTGCGCGGCACTTTCGGGAAGGTGAACCTCAGGGAGGACTTCAACATCAAGGTCCGCGAGGACCGCAAGATCAAGATCCCCGTCCATTCGGGCTTCGACGCGGATGCCCGCGCCATTTATGCCGATGCTGCGCCCTTCCTGAAGAAGGGCTACGCCACGTCTCTGGTGGGCCATTCGCTTGGTGGCGCCGTCGCCACGATCGTCGGCATCTATGCCATAGAGGATGGCCTCACGGTGAAGAACATCACCACCTTCGGCGAACCGCGCTTCACCACCGCGCAAGGAGCCTCGCAGTTGTCGTTCCTGCCGCTGCTGCGCGTGGTGGATGAATATGACATTGTTCCCCTGTTGCCCCCGTCCACCAAAGGCAAGTACGGCGATTACGAACAGGTAGGCCCTGAGGTGATCCTTCTCGAAGGCCCATATTACGTCTATCTCCCCGCCCCCGTGGCGCGCGAGGTCAGTGTGGGCGAATTCTGGCGTGATGCGCAGCTGGCCAATCTCGATGATCACAAGATGGCCGCCTACGAGGCGCGCATCGCCGCCAAGCTGAAGGGATCAAAGCAGGTGCCTTACGATGCCCGCAAGCGCTACGCGGCCCTGCACAAGACCGTGCAGAGCCTGAAGCAGCAGTAAACCCAGGATCATTAACGGCCAACCTCCGCTACGGCCTGATCATCGTTAACGGCGAGGGCTCTTCCTGGCGTCCGCCCCGGCCGTTAACTTAACCTTTTGTTTAGGATTGCCACCCGCCGTCCGCCGCTGCATCTTGTTCACCAGAAATTAACGATGTTGGCTGGGGACGGAAAAATGCGGATGCTGGGGAAGGGAATGGCTGCACTGCTGGGGTGCTTCATGGCGCTCTCCACCGCCGCCATGGCCACCAGCGTGGACCGCAAGTCTGCGCCCTTCGCCCGGGAATATTCTGAAACCCTGCCGCCAATCGGCTTTGTTGAGTTCTGTCAGCGCAGCCCAGAGCACTGCCAGCCCGGCCAGGGCAAGGCGCGCCGTGTCGCCATGACAGAGCAACAGTGGCTTCTGGTGCGCATGGTCAACGCCTTCGTCAATGGCGCTATCGCGCCCGTCACCGACGAAACGCTCTATGGTACGCCGGAGTATTGGACGATGCCCGCCGATGCGGGAGATTGCGAAGACGTCGTGCTGATGAAAAAGAAGGTGCTCCAGTCCAAGGGCTTTCCCGCCGAGGCACTGCGCATCACCGTGGTGCTGGACGAGCAAGGAGACGGCCACGCCGTGCTGACGCTGACCACCTCCAAGGGCGATTTTATTCTCGACAACCGCCGTAACGAAATTCGCAGCTGGGGTGCAGCAGGCTACACCCCGCTGAAGCGCCAGTCGGCGAAGGACCCGCGCAAGTGGGTCTCGCTGGAGCCAGTGCGCTCCGGTTCTTCGGTAGACGATACGGCCAGCAAGTGACCTGACCGATGCTGACCTTTCCGTTTCGCATTCTCGCCACCATCGCGGTCGTGCTGTTCTGCTCGAGCCGCTTGGTGCGCCGCGCCGTGGCGGGCATTGCCGTTTCCGCCCTGATCGTTGCGGCCCAGCATGAAGATCTACTCACCTCCGCCCTGCTTGCGTCCGGCGATCACGCCACGCTCGGTTCAACCCTCCGGGCGCTGATGGGGCTGGTGTCCGGCTGATCAGCCCGGACATTTTCAACGCCGCAACTTTCCGATCACGAATTCTTCGAGCGAATTGATCGCCGCATTATCATTGCGATGCTTCAACATTGACACATGAATATGCCCGAGCTGCGGCACCAGCGGCGTTGTAACCGCTGAGAGGTCCGGCGGGATCATGGGCCGTGGCAGCACGGTCAGCCCAAGCCCGGCGCGCACCGCCGCAAGTGTACCGGCATGGCTCGGGCTCGTCAGCGTCTGGCGCCACGGGCGGCCCGCGCATTCAAGTGCGGCAAGTGCCGCCGCGCGGTAGACGCACGGCTGCGGCGCCATCACCAGTGGCAGGTTGCCATCCGTAGTGGCGAGGCTCGGCTCGCCCACCCAGGCCAGCGGTTCGCGGAACACATCCGTGCCGTTGGGGAAATCCTCCGGACGGTTCATCTTCACCAGCACGATGTCGAATGCGCCCTCGCGGAAGCGCCGGTAGAGATTGAGCGTCAGATCGCATTCGATGGAGAGCAGAATTCGCGGATGGCTGCGGGTGAACTCCGCCAGCACATCGGAGAGATAGACGGCGGCGAAATCCTCCGGCAGGCCGAAGCGCACCTCGCCCGAAAGGTCAGGCTCGCGGAATCGGTCCAGCGCCTCCCGGTGCAGCGCGTGGATGCGCCGCGCATAGGAAAGGAACATCTGCCCGTCGTCCGTCAGGGCCAGAACCTTGCCGCGCGTGAACAGCGGCTTGCCGAGATGCGCCTCCAACTTGGCGATCTGCTGGCTGATGGCCGACTGGCTGCGCCCCACCCGCTGGGCGGCCCGGGTGAAGGAGCGGTGTTCCGCCGCTTCGAGAAAACATTGCAGGGTGAGCGTATCCAACATCATTCGAAATCCTGATCTCGAGTATAAGGATAATGCGTTTTCCTTATGGTTGCAATGCACATAGAAGCATCCCAAATTCGGGGGCATCATGGATATCGTATTGATTTTTCTACAGAACCTGCTCTCGCCTGCGGTTCTGTTCTTCGCGCTCGGTATCGCCGCCGGGCTTCTGAAATCAGATCTCGATGTTCCGGACAGCATCAGCCGCTATCTGTCCATCTACCTGATGATGGCAATCGGCTTCAAAGGCGGTGCCGCTTTGTCCGGTACCGAAGGCGGCATGCTGATGGCGCTTCCCATGCTGCTGGCGGGGGCCGCCATGAGTTTCGTGCTGCCCTTTCTCGCCTTCTGGTTGTTGCGCCGAACAACGAAACTCGATGGGGCGACCCAGGCGGCGATTGCCGGGCATTATGGATCGGTCTCCATCGTCACCTTCGTGACGGCAGTGAGTTTCCTGAACCAGGCGAGCTTGGCCTATGATGGAGCAATCGTTGCCGTGCTGGCGCTGATGGAGGCACCAGCCATTCTCTCCGCTCTCTACATCGCGCACCGCGCTGCGCCGGAGACGATTGAGGCCGGCCGCAAGGCCACGCCCAAGCTGGCGCGCGAGATCTTCACCAATGGCGCAATCCTGCTGCTGTTCGGCAGTTTTGTGATCGGCATGGCCTCGGGTGCGGATGGTCTGCAGAAGATGGAGGGATTCCTCGTCACCCCCTTCCAGGGCATCCTCGCACTGTTCCTGCTCGACATGGGCTTGATGGTGGCGCGCCAGTTTCACCACATGCGGGCTTTCTCCTGGAGCCTCGCGGCCTTTGGCCTCTACATGCCGCTGATCGGGGCTGGCGCCGGGCTGCTCACCGCTTATGCACTGGGCCTCTCCGCTGGAACGGGCGCGCTGTTCATGGTGCTCTGCGCCAGCGCATCCTATATCGCGGTGCCTGCCGCCATGCGCCTGGCGCTGCCACAGGCCAAGGCTGCGATCTACCTGCCGTTGTCGCTCGCCATCACCTTCCCCTTCAACATCGTGTTTGGCATTCCCCTGTATGTGACCGCCGCCGAGGCGCTTCTTGCAAAATAGGATTATGGCGATGCGACCTTTCGAAACCTCGACAGGCCGCTTCGCAACCTCTTTAAGGTGGCGCATGTCTGGATCACGGCCTGATGTCTCCACGGCACAAGGACGCGGCGTGCCAGGCGCACGACACGTCCTCGATGATTCGGTCCGCCGCATTAAAGCCGGGAGAATGTCATGACCACCCGCACCGGATTGCTGGCCGCGGCCCTCGCGGCGCTCCTCGTCATTGCCGCCGCGATTGCCTGGTCGAGTGGCGTGTTCCGCAACCAGTCTGGCGCTGTGGTCGAGATCGGCGGCCCCTTCGTGCTTGCATCCGCGAGGGGCGGCGAGGTTCGTTCTGAAGAGCTTCGCGGCAAGCCCTATGCACTTTTCTTCGGCTTCACCCATTGCCCCGAAGTCTGCCCAACGGCGCTTTACGAGATGAGCAGTGCATTGGTGAAACTGGGCGATGACGCGAAGGACTTCCGGGTCTTCTTCGTGACCGTCGATCCCGAGCGCGACACGCTGGCGGTGATGAAGGATTATGTCGCCAATTTCGATCCGCGCATCGAGGCGCTTGTGCCGACCCCTGAGCAACTCCAGAAGATCGTGCGTGATTTCAGGATCTACTATGCGAAGTCGCCGACCAGTGACGGCAGCTACACCATGGACCACACGGCCAGCATCTTCCTGATGAATTCAGACGGTAAATTTGCTGGCACCATCGCTTTTGGTGAAGCGGCGGAGGTGCGGTACGCAAAGCTCCAACGGCTTCTCAATGGTTCGTAGCGGGTGAATCGGCCGTTGTCGCGCCACTGCCGGTTTGGATCGCCGCTGATCCTTGTGCTGGGCCACTGGAAATCCGTCGTCCGGCGCCATGAGCCAAATGGATGGGTGCATCCTAGCGGGGGCGTACTGTGATCGGAGATAGCGGCAGGTCTTGGGCGGGTCTGCCTTTTTTATTTCTTTTTTCGACGATAAGGCTCTCCGCGCTGCTTTAGAGGGAGCTTACACCATGACGTCAGTCACCGGCCTAAAGGCCATCCGTTCGTTTGGCTTGGCGCTTGCCTTAACGGCGGGCCTTGCAATCGCCGCCAGCAGCGGCGCGCAGGCTGATGCCACCGGCTTTACCCCAGCCGGCAGCAGGGCGAGTTCCGATACGGACAAGCCTGTCAAGTATTCGAGCCGTGGCGTTGTAAATACGTCATCGAAGAAATGGCGCTACAGATATTGCGACCATGTCTGGGCCTATCCGAAAAATGGCTCAATCCGTGTCGAAATCGAAAACACGGACGGCTCGACGCTGTGGTACGAAGGTGACACGGAAACCGCTAGTGTCTACCAGGAAATGATGATGCGCGCCTGCTCCAGGAGCGGCGCCTACTATGGCATCAGGTTCACAGATGTAAGCAAGGGTAAATGGGACGCCATCGTAGCGTATTAACAGACGGGCGCTGTTCGACGGCGGCTCCGTATGGAGCCGCCGCTTGGCGGATCACGAAACGCTAGAGTTTGATCGGCCCCCGACGAGTGGTCCGGGTTGAATGTTAGTGCATGGGTGGCCTCGCCGCCAGCGCGGGCGGCGAAGCCGGTCGGGGTAGCGCAGCCGCCCGCGCGGACTGCGGAATGAAGACCTCTGGGGCTGGG